>CAZFXH010000283.1:0-4134 GCA_964522905.1 uncultured Anaerolineaceae bacterium | reverse complement strand
CGGAGCTTGCCGTGACCGGTGCCCTCGATCTGGGACGGATCGACCGCGGCGACGTCGCGGGGCGTCCGGCAGCGGTAGCACTGCTTTGCCCGCAAGGCGTTGACCGACCGGCACTCGCCGCAGACCCAGATGTCCGCGTCGAGGGCTGCCATCAGTGCTCGGTCGTCCCCGTGAACGACCAGCTCTCGAGGCGGAGGGCCGGCACGACCACCCCACCAAGGAAGCCTTTCAGCGTCTTGCGCTCGCGCGCCACGGCCACGGTGCCCGAGATCGCATCGAGATAGCTCTGGGTGAAGCGCAGGTTCTTCACAGGCCCGAGGATACGCCCACCTTCCACGAGGAACGTGCCGTCCCGGGTCATGCCGGTGACGATCGCGAGCTTGGGGTGGACCGGGTTCGTGTAGTGGAACCGGGTCACCAGCAGGCCTCGCTCCAGTCCGCCGATCAGCTCCTCGCGTGAGGCGCTTCCGGCGGCCATGACCTGGTTGAGCGGGAACGGGCCGTAGGGATTGGGGGCCGGGAGCCCGTGGCCCGTCGAAGGCACCCCGTCGCGCGCCGCGGTCTGGGAGTCGTACACCACGCCGCGGCACACCCCCGCTTCGAGCAGGGTGACACGCTGCTTGGCCACGCCCTCGTAGTCGAAGCCCATCGGCAGTCCCGCCGGGTCGCGCCCGTCGTCCACGATCGAGACGAGGTCGCTTCCGATGCGCTTGCCGATCTCCACGAAGCTCCGCTCCTCCTGGACGGCGAGCGCCGAGAAGCCGAGGTAGCCGAGCATGTCGAGCAGGTCGACGACCGCGTACTCCTCGAGGACGACGGGATAGTCGCCGGCATCGATGGCGACCGCGTTCGCGGTCGCGCGTGCCTTGTCCGAGGCTTCCCGGCCGATCGCGGCTGCGTCGATGGTCGTAGCGTCCACCGCGGACTGCTCCGCGTATCCGGAGCCGCCATCCGGACCCATCGACACGGTCAGCAGCTGGGCCACGGTCCGGGTCTCCGTCGCCCGGATGCCCTTGGAGCTGGCGACGGCCGTCGTCTCGGTGCCGGTCGAAAACGACCCGTAAGCGGTGACGCCCGCGGCGTCCGCGGCGGCGATGACAGCTCGGACCCCGTCGGCTCGCAGTTCGGGTGAGGCCTCCGCCGTATCTCGAGCGTAGCCGGCCGCGACTTCCTCGATGGGGGTGGGCTCGGGCAGACCGCCCCAGTCCTCGAGGTTCTCCACGACCCGGGCGATGGCCGCGGCATTGGCGGCCAGTCGCCGGATCCCCTCGTCGTCGGTGCGTCCCGAGGAGGCGACGCCCACGCGCTTGCCGACGGCGACGCGCAGGTTGATGGTCACGTTCGTCTCGGCCACATTCTGGTGGATCTGGCTGTTGGCGAAGCGGGTGAGGGCGGCGTCCTCGGCCATGACGAGCGCCTCGCACTCCGATGCGCCCTCGCGCTCGGCGTGCGCGAGCACCCGCTCGGCGAGGGCCAGGGCGTCGCGGGCGCGGTCGTCGTTCACGGGCGGCCTACCACTTGCCGACCCCGACCTGCACGTTGCGGAACCGGGCGCCCGGCACTGCGTGGCCGACGTGGCCCGTCTGCCCCGGCTCGCCCTTGCCGCAGTTCGGGGTGCCGAGCATCACGTAGCTCCGCTCGTCGCCGACCGCGTCGCACGACCGCCAGAACTCGTAGGTGATGCCGGTGTAGGTCGGGTTCTTGAACAGCCGGCCCTTCTTGCCGCCCTTGACCTCGTACGCGACCTCGGTGGCGAACTGGAAATTGAGACGCCGGTCGTCGATCGACCACGAGCGATTCGAGGCCAGGTACAGGCCGTCGTCGGTGTCGGCGACGATCTCGTCCAGGCTCATCCCGGGCTTGGGCAGCAGGTTGATGTTCGTCATCCGGATCAGCGGGATCCGGTTCCAGCCGTCGGCCCGCATCGCCCCGCCACTCCGGCGCCCGATCTTCGGTGCCGTCTCGCGCGACGTGAGATAGCCCACGAAGATCCCGTTCTGGACCAGTGGCACGGCCTGGGCAGCCACGCCCTCATCGTCCCAGCCGAACGTCCCCATGCCGCCGGGAGCGGTCGCGTCGGCCACGATGTCGATGAGGTCGGAGCCGTAGCGGAACCCCTCCGCGAGCTTGTCGGTCGTCAGGAAGCTCGTCCCGGCGTAGCTCGCTTCGGTCCCGAAGACCCGGTCGAGCTCCGTCGGGTGGCCGCAGCTCTCGTGGACCTGGAGATAGAGCTGGCTCGGATCCAGGATCACCGTGAAGTGGCCGCTCGGGCATTGGGGCGCGGTCAGGAGCGCGACCGCCTCCTCTGCGAGCGGCTCGGCTCGGTCGGCGAGGCCGAGACTCCGGATGAACTCGTAGCCGGCGGCCTGCCAGCCGCCACCCGAATCGGGGTACGAGCGGCGTTGGTGCTCGTCGCCGTCCACCGCGTTCGCTTCCACGGCCGACCCGACGTGCGTGATGGTCTGTTCCGTGAACGAGCCGTCCGTCGCGGCGAAGGTCTTCCATTCGCGCTGGGCCGCATACATCGACTCGGTGAACGCGATGCCCTTGACCTTGGCCGCTGCCTCGTCCGCGGCGAGCAGGTCCGCGATCTTCCGCTCGAGCGGGACCGAGAACGGGTCTTCCTTGACCGGCGTCTCGAACTGGCCGGTCGCCGGCGGCCGATCATCGAGCTGGGTGGGCTCGCGCAGGGCCGTCGCGCTGGCTCGCGCGATGCGTACGGCCTCACCCGCGACTCGGTCCGCCTCCGCCATCGTCAGGATGTGGCTGCTGGCGAAGCCCCACGCGCCGTCGACCAGCACGCGGACGCCGAACCCCTCGCTCTCTCCGGACGCGACGCCCTCGACCCGACCGGTCTTGATGGCGATCGATTCATCGAGCCGGCGAACGATGCGGACGTCCGCATAACCACTGCCCAGGGAGCTGGCCGTATCGAGTGCGCGCTGGGTCAGGTCTCGCATGCGGCGGCCAATCTAGCAGAGGGGTTCGGTCGTGACAGTCGGGCGAATGCCGTATTTTTCACAGGGCCGGTGACGGTGCGGATGCCGGTCGCGACCAGCGGATCAGGCGTGAAAGCAGAGTCGCCAGCCATCAGAGCGCTGGCGACCCGGAAGATCGCCTGTGCCGTGAGGTACAGCCCGAACCAGCCGCAGGTCGGATGACGGCGGGTCCCGTGAGGGGGTCGGCTACACTCGCGCCGATGTCCCCATCCGCCGCAGCGCCCGGCCTCGGCGCGTTCATCACGATCGACGGACCCGACGGCGGCGGCAAGACGACCCAGGCCGAACGCCTGCGTGAGCACCTGGCTGCCCGTGGGGTCCGAGTGCTCCTGACCCGCGAGCCCGGCGGGACGTGGCTGGGCGAGCGTGTCCGCCGGGTCCTGCTGGCGCGAACCGATACGCAGGCCGCCCAGACCGACCCCCTGACCGACGCGCTGCTGTTCAATGCGGCACGCCGCCAGATCGTCGGCGAGGTCATCCGACCCGCGGTGCAGGCCGGGATGACCGTGATCTGCGTACGGTTCGCCGATTCGACGCTGGCGTACCAGGGCTACGGCGCGGGCGTGTCGCTCGATCGCCTGCGGATGCTCGTCGATCTCGCCACCGACGGTCTCTCGCCGGACCTGACGATCCTGCTCGATCTCCCCGTGGAGGCGGGTCTCGCCCGCAAGACGCCGGGCGACGTGACGCGCTTCGAGGCGGAGTTCGATCTCGCGTTCCACGAGCGCGTGCGTGCCGGGTTCCTGGCCATCGCGCAGGCGGATCCGGAGCGGGTCGCGGTCATCGATGCGACCGCCGACATCGCCACCGTGGCCGCGACGATCGCCTCTGTCGTGGACGACCGGCTCGGTGCCGGAAAGGGACCGGATCCGCGTTGACGGCGTCCCCAGACCGCTCGGCGACGTGTGCCGCCGCTGAACGGCCCGGAGGCTCTATGCCGGCGGATCGACCATGGGGCGTACCCGGTGCCTCGCGCCGTCGCTGTCCTCCAGCATCAAACGGACGTCCCGGCCGATGTCTCCGCCGACGTGTCCGCAACCGATCCGGCACCCTCGGTCTTGGCTCGCGCAAGGGCCTCCGTCGCGGCCGCGATCAACGACTCCGAATCGGTGCCGTCCGCCGGGAATCGGGCGAC
>CAZFXH010000282.1:0-3868 GCA_964522905.1 uncultured Anaerolineaceae bacterium | reverse complement strand
GTACCTCGTCGGGACGCCGGCGGCTCAGGCAAAGCGCGCGGCTCGGCTGGTCGACGATGACGCGATCGACTGCGGCGTGTCCGTCGTCGCGCTCGCCGAGTGCGCCCACGTGCTCCGCACCCAGTACGAGGTCGCGCAGCGTGACATCATCGATGCGCTCATCGGCTTAATCCAGCGCGCGAACGTCCGGGTCATCGATCTCCGGACCGATCTCCTGGTCGAGGCCCTCGTCCGCGCCCGCGATCTCCCAGGTCGACCGATACCCGATGCCCTGATCGTCGCGGCGAGCCTCGCCGCGGACGCCATCCCGCTCGCGACCTTCGACCGCGCCCAGGCCCGCTACGGGATCGCCGTCCGCGAACCCTAGCCTTCGTCGGGCCGGCGGCGTGGCTATCGCTCCTTGCTGGCTCAGGCGGCCCGCCAAGGTCTGGGGTCAGTCCGGAGGAGCGAGTAGATCAGGAGGTCCTGGTTGCGACCGGCGTTGAAGAACGCGCCGCGAGTTGTGCCTTCGAGGGTGAAGCCGCACTTCTCGGCGACTCGTCTGGAGGCGGCGTTCTCAGGGACGATGTCGAGCTGGATCCGGTGCTGCTTCTTGGAAGCGAACAGGTAATCGACGACGAGCTGCACGGCCTCCGTGGTGTAGCCGCGGCCGGCGAAGCGCTCGTCGTACAGCTGGTACGACAACTCGAACGCGTCCCAGTAGTTGACCGGCTTGAAGAACTCGATGTGACCGGCGATCTCGCCCTCGCCCGAGATCATCAGCAGCATGCCTTCCTCCCGCTGCCAGAAGCCGTGTTCACTGAACTCGCGCTTGAACGCCGACTCGGATTGCACGCCGAGTGGGAAGAACGCCCCGCGGTTGCGGATGTCGACGTGGGCCGCATGGACGGCGTCGAGATCGGCCTCACGAATCGGGCGAAGTGTGAGGTGCTCGCCGTGGAGCATCGACGGGACCTCCTTGGTTCGGCACGACGGAAGGACGATGAGGATACCTTCGGGAGCGTCTTCGTTCCTGCCAGGTGGTGTCATCTACACAGAGCGATGATGCGCGCATGAGTGTCACCGATTGGCTGCTCGACTCCGATCCCGCGATCCGCTGGCAGGTGATGCGGGATCTCACCGATGGCCCGGTCGCCGACGTCGCTGCCGAGCGCGCCCGCGTCGCGCGTGAGGGATGGGGCGCCCGGCTGCTCGCGGTCCAGCCAGCGGACGGCATCTGGGGCGGCGGAGCGAACTTCCCCGAATGGACCGGCACCAAACCGACCCTGGTGGTCCTGCGGGTCCTCGGGCCGGATCCGGCCGATCCTGGCGTGCGCCGGGCCGTCGATCTGGTTCGGGACAACTGCAAGTGGGAGTACGACGACCTGCCGTTCTTCGACGGCGAGGTCGAGCCGTGCATCAACGGGGCGACCGTGGCCATCGGTGCCTATTTCGGGCAGGACGTGCAGGGCATCGTCGACCGGCTGCTGACCGAGCAGATGGCCGACGGCGGGTGGAACTGCGAGCAGGAGAACGGATCGACGCGAGGGTCGTACGACTCGACGATCAATGTCCTCGAGGGGCTGCTCGAGCACGAGCGGGCGACGGGCGGCTCCCCCGACGTGACGGCGGCACGGCTCCGCGGCCAGGAGTACCTGCTGGAGCGCCGGCTGTTTCGCCGCCTGTCGAACGGGGAGGTGGCGAAGCCGATGTACAAGTCCCTCTTCTTCCCGACGCGATGGCACTACGACATCCTCCGCGGCCTCGATCACCTTCGCGATGCCGGTGTCGAGCCGGACGAGCGGATCGACGAGGCGCTCGAGCTCCTCCGCTCGAAGCGCGACGCCGACGGCCGCTTCCCGCTCGACTACGTCTACCCGGGCAAGGTCTACTTCGATATGGACGAGGGCGAAGGCAAGCCCAGCCGCTGGAACACGCTCCGCGCCCTGCGCGTGCTCCGCTGGGCAGAGGGCGCCGGCCGACCGGCGACGCGACGTTCTGGAACAGGGAGGAATCGAGAATGACGAGTGCACCCATCATCCTGGTCCCCGGTTTCTGGCTCGGCGCGTGGGCGTGGGACGAGGTCGCCGGCCTCGTTCGCAAGGACGGCCACGACGCCACTGCGCTGACGCTGCCCGGGCAGGAGTCGACGGCCGAGGACCGGTCGTCGATCACGTTCGGGAACCATGTCGACGCGATCATCGATGCCGTCGAGACCGCCGACCGGCCGGTCGTCCTCGTCGTCCACAGTGCGTCGGGGTTCAGCGGGTACGTCGCGAGCGACCGCGTCCCCGAGAAGATCGCGGCCATGGTCTACGTCGACACCGCGCCCGGGAAGCCGCCGATCGAGGCGTCGCAGGAGGGCGACAAGCCGATGATCTGGGAGGAGATCTCCGGGGGGGAGAACCTCGACGGCTTGAGCGAGGAGCAGCTCGCCACGTTCCGCGAGCGCGCCGTGCCGGTACCCGGCGGCGTCCTCCGCGGCACGTACGAGTTCACGAACGAGGCCCGGCGGGACATCCCGTCGACGGTCATCGCGACCGGCTACACGTCAGAGGCCTACCAGAAGTACGCGAAGGAGAACCCCGAGTGGGCGGTCCTCGCCGGCCTCCCCGAGCTGCGAAACGTCACCTGGATCGACCTGCCGACGAGCCACTGGCCGATGTGGTCGAAGCCGGCCGAGCTCGCGAAGATCATCGGCGACGTCGCGACGGCCGCCGGTTCCTAAATGGTCGCGGTGGGAGCGGGGATGCCGCGCGGGCGGTCGTTGGGCCGCGTCCCGCCGGTCGCGCTCGTGCTCGGGGGCATTGCGTCCGTGCAGTTCGGCGCGGCGATCGCCAAGGGGATGTTCGACGACCTCGGCCCGGCGGGCACGTGCTTCGTCCGTCTCGCGTTCGCGGCGCTGATCCTGCTCGCCGTCTCGCGCCCCGACCCGCGCGCGCACGCGGGCGCCGACCTGCGCCTGGCGGTCGTCTTCGGCCTCGTGCTCGGGTTCATGAACCTCGCGTTCTACGCGTCGATCGACCGAATCCCGCTCGGCATCGCCGTCACGCTCGAGTTCGCCGGGCCACTCGGCGTGGCCGTCGCCGGCTCGCGGCGCCGGCTCGACCTCGTGTGGGTCGTGCTCGCGGCGATCGGGATCGTGCTGCTTTCGGGTGGGGTGACGTCGGACCTCGATCCGCTCGGCGTCGCCTTCGCGCTCGCGGCGGGCGCGCTGTGGGCCGCCTACATCCTCGTCACCGCTCGGGCCGGCCAGTCGTTCGAGACGGGCGCCGGGCTAGCGATGGCGATGGTGGTCGGCGCGTTCGTGGCGCTGCCGTTCGGCGTCGCCGACGCGGGGAGCGCGCTGCTGTCGGGCGAGTTGCTCGCGCTCGGCGCGGTCGTCGCGCTGCTCTCGAGCGTCATCCCGTACTCGTTCGAGATGGAGGCGCTCCGGCGCCTGTCGACGCGCGCCTTCGGCGTGCTCATGAGCTTGGAGCCGGCCGTCGCCGCGCTCGTAGGCTGGGTGCTGCTCTCCGAGGAGCTCGGCGCGGTCGAGCTGGTGGCGGTCGGCCTGGTCGTGCTCGCGAGCGCGGGCGCGGCGAGCGACGCCGCCGTGTCTCCCGTCGACCGGTAACTCGTCGCGCCGTGGAAGCCGCTATGCGACCAACCGCTTGTAGCGGATGCGGTGCGGCTGGTCCGCCGCGGTCCCCAGCTCCTTGTGGCGGAACGCTTCGTAGTCGCTGACGTTGCCCTCGAACCAGCGGACCTGGCTGTCGCCCTCGAATGCCAGGATGTGGGTCGCGATGCGGTCCAGGAACCAGCGGTCGTGGCTGATGACGACGACGCAGCCCGGGAAGGTCTCGAGCCCGGCCTCCAGCGCCCGAAGCGTGTCGACGTCCAGGTCGTT
>CAZFXH010000281.1:0-6028 GCA_964522905.1 uncultured Anaerolineaceae bacterium | reverse complement strand
ACCATCGCGGCCCCGTGCCGCCCGACGGCCGCCGGCGAATCGCCGAACGACCGGATCCCGAGCGCCGGGTTTGCCGGGTTCGTGGCGAGATCCAGGACGGGCGCGTAGACCACGTTCACGCCCATGGCCCGGACCTCCGCGCCGATGGCCTGCCCCACCCGCTTGGTGAGCCCGACGTCGTCAACGGCGCCCAGCGCCATGTTGCCGGCGAAGGCCGTCGAGCCGTCACCGAGCGCCAGCAACTGGCCGCCCTCCTGGTCGGCCGCCACCAGCATCGGGGACGAACCCGCGGCGGCCGCCCCGGCCCCACCACCCGAGGGGTGATGGGCGGGCGCGGCGTGGGGGGCCGCCGCGCCCGCTCGCTGGAAGGCGGATGTCAGCTCCAGGACCTGGCCCGGAGATCGCACGTTGTGGAACCGGAAGAGCGTCATCCCCGCGGCGGGCGCCGCCGCCAGCCGCTCGGCGATTCGGTCCGGCAGCCGCTCGCCCTCGAACGCGAGCATCACCCGCCCAAGGATGGCTCGGTCCGCGCCGCCGGCGCCTGCCGCTCCATCGCTGTCAGATGCTTCGATTTCGAAGCTTTCCAGCGCACCCGCGCCGACTAGCCGGCCCGCCGCTCCCCTCCGGCCCGCCGCTCCCATCCGGCCTGCCCCTCCCCGCCGACCCGTGTCGCCGCTCAACCCTTCACCGCCCCCGCCAGTCCGCGCACGAAGTAGCGCTGCACGACCATGAAGAACAGCAGGATCGGCACGACGGTCATCGTCACACCCGCCGCGATCGCCCGGAAGTCGGAGGCGAAGAAGCCCTGCAGCGCGGCAAGGCCCACCGGCAGCGTCATGCCCTCGGGCGTGTGCAGCATCAGCGAGGGCCACAGGAAGTCGTTCCACGACGTGACGAACGTGAAGATCGCGACGGCGGCCAGGGACGGCCGCACGATCGGCAGCAGGATCGACCACCAGATCCGCCACTCGCCCGCCCCGTCGACGCGGGCCGCATCGATCAGGTCGCTCGGCACACCGCGGAACGCCTGGCGCAACAGGAAGATGTTGAAGGCGCTGACGATGTTCGGGAAGATCAGCGCCGGCAGCGAGTCGTAGTAGCCGAACACCTGGACCGCGAGGATGAAGCTCGGGATGTACGTCAGCTGCGCCGGCACGATCAGCGTCGCCAGCAGCGCGTAGAAGATGGCCTCGCGGCCCGGGAACCGCATCTTCGCCAGCGGGTACGCGGCGAGTGCCGCCACCAGCACGTTCAGCAGTCCCGTGGCCACCGCGACGGTCGTGCTGTTGAGGAAGTAGCTCGCGATCGGCAGGCTGTCCCACACCTTCCCGTAGTTCGCGAGCGTCGGGTCGTTCGGCAGGAACTGCGGCGGCACCGATGTGATGACGTCGGCCGGGCCCTTGATCGAGGTCAGCAGCATCCACAGGAACGGGAAGACCGTGATCACGGCCAGGGCGGACAGGACGGCATACCAGCCGCCGTCGCGCAGCCATCGACCGCGCCGCCGCGCCCCCCGGCGAGCGGCACCGTCGGCGGCCTCGCCCGCCGACAACGGCGACGCGAGCGGCGCGGACAGGGGAACGCGAACGTCACTCATCCCTCGCCCTGGCCTCCGCGCTCGAGCAGCCGGACGTTGACGATCGAGAAGGCCAGCGTGACGACCAGCAGCGCGATCGCGATCGCCGACGCGTAGCCCGCGTTGCTGCGCTGGAAGGCCTGCTGCCACAGGTAGAAGACCATCGTGACCCCCGAATCCAGGATCCCGCCGGTCCGGTTCGTGAGCACGTAGATCTCGTCGAAGACCTTGAGCGCCGCGAGGCTCGAGATGACCGCCACGAACACGACCTGCGGCCGCAGCGCCGGCAGGCTCACGTATCGATGCTTCTGGAGGTCGTTGCAGCCGTCGATGCGGGCCGCGTCGTACAGCTCCTCGTTCACGTTCTGGAGCCCGGCCAGGAAGATGACCGAGTAGTAGCCGATGCCGGCCCAGATCGTGAGCATCATCGCGATCGGCAGCACGAGCGCCGGGGTCGTGAGCCACTGCACCGGCTCATCGATCACGCCCCATGACTGGAGGACGCCGTTGATGAACCCGGTCCGATCGAACAGCCAGCGCCACGACAGCCCGATGGCGATGCTGCCGCTGACCGCGGGCACGAAGTACAGCGCCCGGTAGAGGTGGATCCCGCGCAGCTTGCGGTTCACGACGATGGCGAGTCCGATCGACAGCACGATGAGGATCGGCGTCACCAGCAGGTACACGAACGAGTGGGTCAGCGCCAGCCAGAACGTGTCGTCCTCGACCAGGCGCACGTAGTTGTCCACGCCGGCGAAGACCGGCGGCCGGACGATGTCGTAGTCGGTGAAGCTGTAGTAGACGACCGCGATGATCGGGTACACGACGAACACGCCCAGCAGGGTCAGGGCTGGCAGCAGGAACAGGTACGGCGTGAGCGAGCGATTCCGGGTCATCGGTCGGTCCTGATGGTAGGTCCCGTGAACAGTGGACTGGCCCGCCGCCCGGGCTGGGTGGCGGGCCAGGTTCTGTCAGGGCCGCTCGTTATTCGAGCAGTTTGTTGGCCTCCGCGACGGCGTCGGTCAGGGCCTTCTGGGCGGGGACGTCCGCGAAGAGCGCCGACTCGATGGCGTCGAGCACGATCGCGTTCACGTCCGCCTTCTTGGGCACCGTCGGAACGATGTCGGCGTACTTGGACACGATGTCCCTTGCGATCGGGCGGGCGCTGTCCTCGATCAGCTCGGGCGTCGAGCTGAAGAACGGGTCGTCGTAGGCCGCCGCGGACGACGGATAGATGGCGACCTGCTTGGAGAACTCGACCATGCTCCGCGGGTTCGTGAAGAACTGCGCGAGCGCGATGGACGCATTCGGGAACTTCGTGTCGGCCTTGACGGACATGCCCATCAGGCCCTTGCCGACGACGCCGGACTTGCCGACGGGGGCCGGCACGACGGCCAGGTCCTCGTAGAGCGAGGCGTTGTTCGACTTGACCTCACGGATGAGGTTCGGGCCGGTCTGGTAGAACGGCGCCTGGCCGGACGAGAAGATGAGCAGCCCGACGCGATCCTCGGCGGTGGTCAGCGCGGCGGTGTCGACCGTGCCCGCCTTGACCATGTCCACGTACATCTGCAGCCATTCGACGGCCGCGGGGGAGTCGAAGGTGAAGCTCTGGCCGTCGGCGGCGAGGACGTCGACGTCGCCCTCGTACGTCATCTGTGCGAGCAGGTCGTTGACCGTGAGCCGCAGGTCGCACAGCGCACCGGTCTTGTCCTTGATCGTCTGGCAGACGGCCGGCAGGCCGTCGATGGTCTTGGGGAAATCGGCGACGGACAGGCCCGCGCCTTCCTCGTAGATGCGCTTGTTGATCAGCTCGACGGCGATGCCCTGGTACCAGGGGAACTGGAAGTTCTTGCCGTCGACCAGCTGGGACTTCCAGAGGCCCTCGAAGTAGATGTCCTTGACCTCCTGGGGAACGGTCGCGTCCAGGTCCAGGAGCAGGTCCTTCGTCGCGTAGTCCGAGACCCAGCCTTCACCGACGGACAGGTTGATGACGTCCGGGGCGATGCCGGCGGCGAAGGCGTTGTTGAGGTCCTCCTGGAACGTGCCCTGGTGGTCTTCCCAGTTGACCTTGACGCCGGGGTACGTGCCCTCGAAGCGGGCGATGGTGTCCTTGATGTACTGGTCGAAGGTCGGCGAGAGGAAGAACGTCCAGAGGCCGATCTCCGCGTTGGCCTCGACGCCCGTGATGACGGCTTCGGCCGGATCCACGGCCAGCGGGGTCGCCGACGGCGACGCCGCGGGCGCGGACGGTTCCATGCTGGCCGGTGCCGAGGCGGCGGGCGGCTGTGAGGCTGGCGCTCCCGTCGGGGGGGCGGCGCTCGGGCTGCAGGCCGCGATGGCGAGGATCGCCACCAGGGCCAATGCCAGGCTTCTCATCGTGTGCATCACTCCTCCTTGGTCTCCTTGTCCATGACGTGGGGTTCGATGGGTATTCCACGGGTGCGCGACGGGTCAGGCGTGATGGACCACCTCCGTTCCCCTCGGCCGGTCCGGGTCGCGGACCGCATTCGCGACGGCGACCGCGACGGCTCCCCACGCCCCGGGCTCGGCCTCGGGGGGCAGGACCTCGACGATGTCGGCCGGCAGCAGCTCGCCGGCCTGCCTCGAGACGGCGCGCAGCCGCTCGAGCTCTCGATGGATAGGCTCCGCGAACGCGTCGCCCGCATGCGACACGCCACCACCGACGACGACGTGATCGACGTCGTAGGTCATGACCAGGAGGTGGATCGCCCAGGCAAGCCGGCGACCGACGTCGTCGACGAGCTCGCAGGCGGTGGTGTCGCCGCCGACGGCGGCGGCGTAGACGTCCTTCGCGGATCCGGCCTCCATCCCGGCCGAGGTCGCGCGCCGGGCGATCGAGGGGCCCGAGGCGAAGGCCTCCAGGCAACCCGTCTGGCCGCAGGCGCAGCGCGGGCCGACCGGGTCGACGATGGCATGGCCGATCTCGCCGGCGAGGCCGCGGGTGCCGCGATGGAGCTTGCCGCCGAGCACGACGCCTGCCGCGATCCCCGTTCCGACCGCGAGGTAGGCGAGGTCGCTCCCGTCCTGGCCGTTCGCGAGACGGCGGCGGTGGAGGCCCAGGGCGGCCGCACGTGCGTCGTTCTCGATGATGACGGGCCGTCCAAGCTCGGCTTCGAGTGCGCCGCGGAGGTCGAAGTCGGTCCAGCCGAGGTTGACGGCTAGGGTCACGTGACCGGAGATCGGGTCCACGCGGCCGGGGACGCCGACGCCGATCGCGTCGAGGTCGGCGCGCCGCAGGTCCGCGGCGGCGAGGGCTTCGTCGAGCGCGGCCGTGATGGCGAGGGCGGCGCCGTGCTGGTCGCCGACCGATGAGGCCCGGGTCGCGCGGCCGAGGACCTGGCCGTCCGGACCGACGATCAGGACCGCGATCTTCGTGCCGCCGATATCGATGCCGGCCACGATGCCGGCGGGGGCCGAGCCGCTCACCGGTGCACCGTGAGGCCGAGCTCGCGGGTGAGCAGCAGGGCGCAGGCCCCGAGCAGGGTGACATCCTCGCCGGTGCCGCCATCGAGGATCCGGGTCTCGCGCGCGAGCGGGCCCAGGCTGCGCCGGCCAGCCTCCTCGCGGATGGCGGCGAACCACGGCTCGCCGAGCGCCGTCGCGCTGCCCACGATCGTGATGTGGCGGACGTCGAGCGCGCCGGTCAGCCCCGCGACGGCCGCACCGATCGCGCGGCCGGCGGCGAGGACCACGGGGAGGACGCGGTCGTCGCCGGCGGCGGTGCGATCGACGAGTTCCTGGAGGGAGTCCGTGCCCGCCGCGCGGACGACGGCCGGGACGCTGGCCACCGTCTCGAGGCAGCCGAAGCGCCCGCAGTGGCATTCGACGCCGTCGGGGTCGACGACGACATGCCCGATCTCCCCGGCGCCGTCACCATCGCCAACGAAGAGCTGGTCGCGCAGGATCAGGCCGGAGCCGACGCCCCGACCGACCTTGATGACGATGAGGTTCTGGGGCCGCTCGTCGCCACCAAAGAGGTACGTGGCGAGGGCGGCCGCACGTGAGTCGTTGGCCACGACGGCCGGGAGTCCGTGGCGCTCCTCGAGGAGGCGGGCCAGCGGCAGATCCTGCCAGTCGAGGTTGACCGCCCAGCGGATCGTGCCGTCCGCGTCGACCACGCCCGGCGTGCCGACCCCGATGCCGAGGAGGGGGCTGGGGGCCTCACGCCGGACGTCGTCGATGAGCTCATGGACGAGCTGGACGGCCTGCTGACCGTCGCGGCCCTCGAGCTCGCGGGTGCGTTTCGTGGTGAGTTCGCCGCGCAGGTTCGCGAGCGCGGCGGTGAACGTGCGCTCGCCGAGGTCGAGCGTGATGACGGTCCGCGCATCGTCCTTGAGCGCGACGAGCGTCGGCTGCTTGCCGCCGGTGCTCGGGCCGCGGCCGACGTCCTCGGCGAGGCCGTCCCGCGTGAGGTCGGCGACGAGCTCCCCG
>CAZFXH010000280.1:0-10489 GCA_964522905.1 uncultured Anaerolineaceae bacterium | reverse complement strand
CGACGTCCTGCTCATCGCCGACGAGGTCGTCACCGGCTTCGGGCGGACGGGCGTCATGTGGGGTTCGGAACGGTACGGCATCGAGCCCGACATGATCCTCTTCGCCAAGGCCGTCACGTCCGGGTATTTCCCGCTGGGCGGCGTGATCGTCGGGACGCGCGTCCGCGAGCCGTTCTGGGACGGACCGGCACCCGGCCCGATGTTCGTCCATGGATACACGTATTCCGGCCATGCGGCGGCCTGTGCGGCCGCGCAGGCCAACCTCGACATCCTGGAACGGGACGGGCTCGTGGCACGGGTGGCGGCCCTGGAGCCGGTGCTTGATGCGGCGGTCCGGCGGCTGGGGTCGCTGCCGCTCGTCGGGGAGATCCGGACCGTGGGGCTGACCGCGGCCGTGGCGATCGAACCGGACCGGTTGGCCGCGGATCCCGGGATCCCGGCACGGGCCGTCGCCGCGGCCTTGGGCCATGGGATCGCCACGCGCGTCCTTCGCGGCCATGCCCTGCACATCTCCCCGGCCTTCGTGATCACCGAAGGCGAGATCGACACGCTGGTCGACGGACTGGGCGCGGCCCTGGAGGACGTGGCAACGGCCTGACCCGCGATGGGTGCCACGACAACCACGCGGCGAACTCGTGATCGTCGCGGGTCGTACCAGTACCGCTGTGACTGGATGGCAAGGTTCGGCGCCGCCGGTCCTGGCAACGCCGCCGGTCCTGGCGACGACCCATGTGTGTCGCCCGAAAGGGCCTCGCACCTGACGCGCCTCGGACTTGATTCCGGCACCCCGGGGTGCCACCATCGTCACACCTCCCGTCGACCCGCGATCCGTCGGCCCGAGGCTCCGGATGCTCCAGCAAGACGCACGGCACCGCCAGTCCCGTCGAGGGCCGGGAATGTCGGGTCGCCATGGCACTCAGTCGTCGAAGGAGGTCGGCTCGTGGGCGAACACATCTCCCTCACGGTCAACGGAGTACAGCGGGAGCTCGATGTCGAGCCCAGACGCCTCCTCGTCCAGGCCCTGCGCGAGGACCTGGACCTGACGGGCACCCACGTCGGCTGCGACACCAGCCAGTGCGGCGCGTGCACCGTCCATGTCGATGGGCGAGCCGTGAAGTCCTGCACGATGCTCGCCGTTCAGGCGGACGGCGCCACCGTCACCACCATCGAAGGCATGGCCACCAGCGCCGAGGCGCTCCATCCCCTCCAGACCGCGTTCTGGGAGAAGCACGGCCTTCAGTGCGGTTTCTGCACGCCGGGGATGATCATGACCGCGGCCGACCTCCTCGCCCGCAACAGCGACCCGAGCGACGAGGAGATCCGCGACGCCATCGACGGAAACATGTGCCGCTGCACGGGCTACCAGAACATCGTCGCGGCGATCCGCGCCGCTGCGGCCGCCAACCGCGAAGCCGGCGCCGTCCCGGCTGGCGTGTGAAGGGAGACGACCGATGACCGACGTGCTCGACGCTCCCACGACGAACGTTGTAGGCAAGCCCATCAAGCGCACCGAGGACCCGCGCTTCATCACGGGCGAAGGCCGCTATCTCGATGACATCAAGCTGCAGTCGATGACCCACATGGCCATCTTGCGCAGCCCGTACGCGCACGCGAACATCCGCTCGATCGACACGAGCGCCGCGAAGTCGATGCCGGGCGTGGTCGCCGTCTTCGTGGGCGCCGACATCCCGTACAACCCGCTGCCCATGGCCTGGCCGGCCGGCGGCAGCGCGGGGATCCAGAACAACGTCAACACGCCCCGCGTGCTGGCCACGGATGACGTCAAATGGACCGGGGAGGGGGTCGCGGCGGTCGTCGCCGAGTCAGAGGCCCAGGCCTACGACGCCATCGAGGCCATCACCGTCGACTGGGAGCCGCTTCCGACCGTCGTCGATGCCGAGAAGGCGATCCAGCCGGGCGCCCCGCAGCTCCACGAGAACGCCCCGAGCAACGTGGTGTTCGAGTGGACGGTCGGCGATAAGTCCGGCACGGACACAGCGATCGATGGCGCGGAGGTCGTCGTCCGCCAGCGCATCGTCAACCAGCGGCTCATCCCGAACTCGATCGAAACGCGCGGCGATATCGGCTGGTACAACCCGGGCACCGACGAGTACACCGTCTGGATGTCGAGCCAGACGCCGCACATCCAGCGGCTGCTGCTCACCGCCTTCGTTACCGGGATCCCCGAGCACAAGGTCCGGTGCATCGCTCCGGACATCGGCGGCGCCTTCGGCTCGAGGATCTACTGCTACGCCGACATGGCCCTCACGATGTTCGCCAGCAAAGCGATCGGGGGTCGCCCGGTAAAGTGGGTGGAAGGTCGTCGCGAAAACTACCAGAGCACGATCCATGGTCGCGACCACATCACGCACCTGGAGATCGCCGGCACGAAGGACGGCAAGATCACGGGGCTTCGCGTGAAGACCCTGGCCAACCTCGGCGGGCGACTGTCCACGATCGGGCCCGGCATCCCGACCACTCTCTATGCCCGGGTCCTGTCCGGCTGTTACAAGATCCCGAACGTCTACGCCGAGGTAACCGGGGTGTACACGAACACCACGTTCGTGGACGCGTATCGGGGCGCCGGGCGCCCGGAGGCGACCTACGTCATCGAGCGGGCGATGGACCTGTTCGCGGCAGAGATCGGGATGGACCGCGCCGAGCTGCGACGCCGCAATTTCATCCAGCCCGACGAGTTCCCCTACGAGAACCCGTCCGGCCTGTACACGGCATCCGGCGGCGCCAAGATCTCGATCGACTCGGGCAACTACGAACCGGCCATGGACATGGCGCTCGCCACCGTCGGCTACACCGACCTCGCCGCGAAGAAGGCCGAGGCCAAGTCGCGTGGCAAGCTTCTGGGGCTTGGCTTCTCCACGTACATCGAGGTGTGTGGCGTTGCGCCCAGCAAGTGGATCGGCGCCGTCGGCGAGGGCTGGGGCGCCGCGATGTGGGAATCCTCCAACATCAAGGTCCACCTCACCGGCAAGGTCGTCGTCACTGTGGGGACTTCGCCCCAGGGTCAGGGTCACGAGACGACCTATGCCCAGGTGATCGCCAGCGAGCTGGGCATCCCCATGGAGGACGTGATCGTCCAGCACTCCGATACGCAGGGCACGCCGTTCGGCTACGGGACGTACGGCAGCCGGACGTCGTCGGTCGGCATGACGGCCGCCATCAAGGCCGCCGACAAGATCCGGGACAAGGCGCGCCGCTACGCCGCGCACATGCTCGAGGCGTCCCCGGACGACATCGAGATCGATGGCGCTACCTATTCGGTCAAGGGCTCGCCCGATCGCAAGAAGACGTTCCAGGAGATCGCGTTCGCGCTCGCCCTGGCGTTCGACGCGCCCGAGGGCATGGAGCCGTATCTCGACGAGACGGCCTACTACGACACGCCCAACTGCACGTGGCCATTCGGCACGCACATCGCCGTCGTCGAGATCGACGAGGAGACCGGCCACGTCGAACTCGTCCGGTACGTCGCCGTCGATGACGTCGGCAACAAGATCAACCCGATGATCGTGGATGGGCAGCTCCACGGCGGCATCGCCCAAGGCGTCGGACAGGCGCTCTGGGAAGGCGCCGTCTACAACGACGATGGCCAGCTACTCACGGGCTCGATGCTCGACTACGTCGTACCCAAGGCATCGCAGTTCCCGAACATCGAGCTCGACCAGACGGTGACCCCGTCGCCGGTCAACCCGCTCGGGGTGAAGGGGGTCGGCGAGGCCGGGGCGATCGCGTCGACGGCGGCCGCTTCGAACGCGGTCATCGATGCCCTCGGCGTCTACGGCATCCGCCATCTCGATATGCCGTACACGTCGGAGAAGGTCTGGACCGCGATCCAGTCGGCGAAGGGAGGCCAGGCATGATCCCCGCTGCATTCGAGTACCGGCGGGCGACCTCGCTGGACGACGCCCTCTCCGCGCTGGCCGGCGGCGACGCCAAGGTCCTCGCGGGCGGGATGAGCCTGCTGCCACTGATGAAGCTGCGGCTGGCGGCGCCCTCCACGCTCGTGGACATCGGACGGCTGACCGAGCTCAAGGGCGCCCGCTCGACACCCGGCGGCGGCTTCGAGATCGGGGCACTGACCACGTACGCGGACGCGCTCGAGGCGACGTCGCTCGGCTTCGCCGCCGATTGCATCCGCGGGATCGGTGACGTGCAGGTCCGCAACCGCGGCACGGTCGGTGGCGCGATCGCGCACGCGGATCCCGCCTCAGACCTGCCCGCCCTGGCGCTCGCGCTCGACTACGAGGTCGTGCTGCGCTCGCAGCGCGGCGAACGGGTCGTGCCCATCGACGGGTTCCTGCAGGGCGCGTTCACGAGCGACATCGCGGCCGACGAGATCCTCACGTCGCTGCGCCGCGGCCCGCTGCCGGCGGGATCTCAGGGTTCGTACCAGAAGATGGAGCATCCGGCCTCGGGCTACTCCATCGTCGGGGTGTGCGCTGTCGTGGCGAGGTCCGGCGGGTCCGTCACGCATGCGCGAGTCGCGCTGACCGGGGTCGGCGAGGTGCCGTATCGCGCGAAGGCCGTCGAGGCCGCGCTGCAGGGGAGCGACGGCTCGCCGGCCGCGGTGGCGGCTGCCGCGGAGCATGCGGCGGACGGCCACACGGTCAACGACGACATCCACGCGGGTCGCGACTATCGAACGCGGATGGCGGTGGTCTACACCCGCCGAGCGATCGAGGCCGCCCTCGCTCTGCCCGCCTGACGCGAACGTCGCCCGAGCGTGCGCGTCGAGCAGGTCACTCCTGGTCGGCGCGCACCCGGGAGGCTGGTGGACGGGGTCCTGACCCGTGACCTGTCGGTTGGCGGCAAGCGCTGGACCAAGGGTCGCCGGCTTTCGGACGACGACCTGCTGGCCCTTGCGGCCGCCGATCCCGGGCCGTCGGTGACCGTCCTCGTCGCCGAACCGGGCGAACTGCACGAGGACGACGCCGCGATCCGACTGGCCAAGGCGGTCGCGGGGGAGAACCTGGACGCGCGCGGTCCGAACCAGAGCCGTCTCGATCTCGTTGCCTCGACGGCGGGTGTCGTCACGGTAATGGTGGCGGAGCTCGAGCGCATCAACCGGCTCGACCCGCTCGAGGTCTTCACCGTCTTCGACGGTCAGGTGGTCGAGCGCGGGGACCTCGTCGCGAGCGTCAAGATCGCGCCGCACATCGTCGACGCGGGGATCATCGATGCGGCAGCTCGGTTGGCCGGTTTTGGCAGCCAGCCCGTCGTGTGGGTGTCGAAGTTGCTGAAGCGTCGGGTCGGGGTCGTAGTCAAGCAATCCATCCGCGGGGTGGCCCGGGCGCGGTTCGAGGCGAGTGTACGGGCCAAGGTGGATGGCCTGGGCTCGACGATCCTGGACATCGTGTACGTCGAGGACGACGCCGACGCCGTCGAGACCGCCATCGCGCAGTTCACCCGGGGCGCCGAGACGGCCGACGTGATCCTCACAGCGGGGTCCGCGAGCACCGACCCACGAGACACGTTCTTCGCGGCGATCGATGCGCTCGGCGGGCGGCTGGTGCGGCGGGGCGTGCCGGCGCATCCGGGGTCGATGCTCTGGCTGGCCCGCGTCGGGGGGACGTCGATCCTGGGGCTGCCGACATGCGGGGCGTACTCGAAGGCCACGGCCGTGGACCTGCTGCTGCCGCGCTTGCTGGCCGGTGAACCCGCGTCGGAACGAACCGTCGCCAAGCTGGGCCACGGCGGCATCCTGACCCGTTCGCAGCGGTTCCGGTTCCCGCCGTACGCTCGGGAACTGGACGCGCCTGACGGCTGATTCGAGGAGGAACGATGGGATCGAACGAGATCGCGACCGCGGTCGCAGGCGCTCGCGAGTACCTGTCCGCTCACCCGGACGAGGCGCGCTACCGCGACCCCGCGGCGACGGCCACGGTGGAGGACGGCCTGCGCGTACGGGTGGAAGGGCCCGATGGCGCATCGCTGACTACGGACATGGTGTCCTCGGTGGGCGGCGGCGGCAGCGCGCCGTCCCCGGCGTGGTTGTTCCGGGCGGGCTATGCCTCGTGCGTGGCGACGCTCATCTCGCTGGCGGCCGCCGTGGAAGGCGTGGAGCTGACGGAACTCGCCGTTACCGTCGACAGCGAATCGGATGACCGCGGGATCCTCGGCGTCGACGAATCAGTGCCGGCGGGCCCGCTGAGCCTGCTGGTGGTCGTGCGCGTTGCCTCAGCGACCGCCGACTCGGATCGTCTGCGCGCGATCGTCGACTGGGGCCGGGCCCACTGCCCGGTCGACGATCTCGCCCGGCGGGCCGTCCCCGTCGAGGTCGTGGTCGAAATGGGCTAGGGCCACTGCCGTCGCGTGCTCGGCGACACCCCGCAGCGCGTCGTCCGTGTAGCATCCAGCACGATGACCGACGACGCCCCCACCTCCGATCGAGACGACCGGCCACCCGGCACGCGGACGATCGAGGCGCTGACCGAGGAATTCCGCCGGCGCGACTACATCGCCGATCGCTCCCTCACGACCGCGGTGTTCCTCGCGCTCGAGCTCGGGCGCCCACTGCTCCTCGAGGGTGAGGCCGGGGTCGGCAAGACGGAGCTCGCCAAGGTCCTCGCCGCGTCCCTCGGCGCGAGACTCATCCGCCTTCAGTGCTACGAGGGCCTCGACGTCAACACGGCCGTCTACGAGTGGAACTACCCGCGCCAGATGCTCGAGATACGGCTGCTCGAGGCGCGCGGCGGCGCGGAACAGGCGACCGCGCACGACATCTTCAGCTCAGAGTTCCTCATCCGCCGGCCACTCCTCCAGGCGCTCGAAGCCGACGACGGTGTCGCGCCGGTGCTCCTGATCGATGAGATCGACCGGGCCGACGAGGAGTTCGAGGCGTACCTGCTCGAGATCCTGTCCGACTTCCAGGTCACGGTGCCCGAGATCGGAACGATCACGGCCGAGTTGCCGCCGCGCGTGATCCTGACGTCGAACCGGACCCGCGAGGTTCACGACGCCCTGAAGCGTCGCTGCCTCTACCACTGGATCGACTACCCGACGGCCCAGAAGGAGTTCGAGATCGTGCTGGCGCGCGTGCCGGCCGCCCCCGAGCGGCTCGCGACCGAGGTCGTGGGCTTCGTCCATCGGCTGCGCGAGGCGGACCTTACGAAGGTGCCGGGTATCGCCGAGACCCTGGATTGGGCCGCCGCGCTCCTGTCGCTGGGCGCCGTCGAATTGTCGCCCGCCCTCGTCGATGAGACGCTCGGTGTCGTCCTCAAGTACGAGGAGGACATCCGCCAGATCCGTGGCGAGCAGGCCGCCCGGATGCTCAATGAGGTCGCAGCACGCGGCTGACCGATCAGCCTGGACCACGGAGGGAGCATGGGTGCCTGGGGCATGGGCGCGTTCGACAACGACGACGCGTCGGACTGGGTCTACGAGCTCGAAGACGGTGGGATCGACGCCATCGAGTCAGCCCTTGACGACGCGGTCCGCTCGGACGACCTGTCCGCGCCGACCGATGTGAACGCGATCGCCGCGGCTGAGGTCGTTGCGGCGGCGATCGGCCAGCCGGTTCCCGGTCTGCGTGAGGACATCGCGGCGCTCGTCCTCCACGTCGCCCCGAGCGTTACGCCCGAGCACGCCGCCCGCGCCCGCACCGCTGTCGAGCGTGTCCTCAACGCCTCGGAGCTCGCCGAGCTGTGGGCCGAGACCGACGACACCGACGAGTGGCGCGGCCTCGTCGAGGATCTCATCAGGCGGCTGTCCGTCCCCGTGCTGCCCGTCGAGCCGCACGTCATGGAGCCGTCGGCTCCCGATCGACCCCAGGAGACGGACACCCGATGACCTTCCCGGTCCAGATCGGACCGTCGACGATCACCATCAATCGCGATGATCGGGTGCTCGTGTGCCAGCCCGACGGACGCGTGCTGGGCGAGGACGATGGATTCTTCACCCGGGACACGCGGTTCGTCTCGGGCCACGAAGTGCGGATCAACGGGGTGCGGCCGCTGCTGCTGAGCTCGGCGCCCATCCAGTTCTTCTCGTCACGGTTCGAGTACACGAACGACGACCTGGTCGACGTCGATGGCGCCATCCCGCGCCAGTCGCTTGCGCTCCGGCTCGACCGGACGGTGGCCGACGCCGTTCACGAGGACTACGACCTGGTCAACTATTCGACACGACCCGTCCGCCTGACGATCGAGGTCGAGATCCTTTCCGATTTCGCCGACATCTTCGACGTCAAGAGCGGCCAGCTCGTGCGCCGCGGGGAGCTGAACACTCGCTGGTTCCGCTCGCGCGGGCAGCTGCGCTCGAGCTACGTCAACCGCGATTTCCGGCGCGACCTCATCGTCGCGGTCGAACGTTCCACGTCGCCGCCCCAGTTCGCCAACGGAAGCCTCGTGTTCGTGGCGACGATCCCGCCGAAGGACGTCTGGCACACCTGCCTGAAGTGGCTGCCGGTCACGGCCTCGAACCGGCGCCTCCTGACCCTCGACTGCAACGCGGTGGACGCGCCGCAGCGCAAGGTCGGGGTCAAGCACCTGCCCAATGTCAGCGTCGAGGCCCCGAACCCGGTCGTGGTCCGAGCGTGGGACCAGGCGGTGCGCGACTTGGAGGCGCTGAAGCTGGAGGACCCCGCATTCGAGCGTGGGGTCTTCATCCCGGCCGCCGGCGTGCCGTGGTTCGTGACGCTGTTCGGCCGGGACTCACTGATCGTGTCGATGCAGGGCATCTCCGGCTTCCCGGAATTCGCGGCCGGGGCGCTGCGTCGCCTGTCGGAGCTGCAGGCGACCGAGGACGACCCGGAGCGCGACATGGAACCCGGCAAGATCCCGCACGAGATCCGACACGGCGAGCTCGCCAAGCTGCGGATCCTGCCGTATCAGCCGTACTACGGGACGCACGACGCGACGAGCCTGTTCGTGATCGTGCTGTCGTACCTGTTCCACTGGAGCGCGGATGCGGAGCTGCTGCACCGCTACCTCCCCAACGCCGAGGCGGCGATGGCCTGGATCGACCGGTACGGCGATCGCGACAACGACGGGTTCCAGGAGTACAAGACCCGCTCGTCGCACGGCCACTACAACCAGGGCTGGAAGGACGCCGGCGACGGGATCGTGGAAGCGGACGGCACGATCTCGCCGCTGCCCATCGCCGCCTGCGAGCTGCAGGGCTACGTGTACGACGCGAAGATCCGCATGGCCGACATCTACGACGTCCTCGATCGACGCGAGGATGCCCGGCGCTTGCGGCGCGCGGCGAAACGCCTGTATGACCGATTCAACGAGAAGTTCTGGTGGGAGGAGGAGGGTACCTACTACCTGGGGCTCAACGGGCGCAAGGAGCCGATCCGGAGCGTCGCCTCGAACGCCGGCCACCTGCTCCAGTCCGGGATCGTGCCGCCGGAGCGTGCCGGGCGGGTCGTGCGCCGCCTGATGGCTCCCGACATGTGGTCCGGTTGGGGCGTTCGGACGCTGTCGTCGGACCACGCGTACTACAACCCGTTCTCGTACCACACGGGTTCGGTGTGGCCGCACGACAACGCGGCCATCGCGGGCGGGTTCCGCCGGTACGGGTTCGATGCGGAGGCGGCCCAGGTCGCCAAGGGCATATTCGATGCCGCCGAGCGGCTGGTGGGCCAGCGCCTGCCCGAGCTGTTCTCCGGCCTGCCCCGGATCCCGGCCAGCTTCCCGGTCCCGTATCTCGGTGCCAACGTGCCCCAGGCCTGGGCGGCGGGCTCCGTGTTCCGGTTCATCGCGATCCTGGGCGGCTTCCACGCAACGACGGACGCGGCTGGCAAGCGGCTCTACGTCAATCCGGCCCTGCCGGACTGGCTGCCGGAGATCAGGATCCGGAACCTGCGCGTGGGTCGTGGCTCGCTGGACGTCCACCTGACGGATGGGATCGTCGACGTGCTGTCGAACGACTCGGGGTACGAGGTGGTCCACGCGCCGGCGCCGGGACCGCTGGGGCCGCGGAGTCCGATCGCCCCCGCTCCGTGAGTTTCGTGGCAGAGTCACGCCATGCACGCCGATAAGGACACGGCCATCGTGACGGCGCCGTGGGGCGACGAGGTCGATGGGCGGCGGCTACTGCGCGAGGCGGTCGGCTTCGGGCGCGCGTTGCGGGCCGCCGGCCTCGCCGTGGATCTGGGTGCCGCCCTGGACTACGCGCGGGCCCTGCCGCTCGTCGACATGGGCGAGCGTGAACAGGTCCGGGCCGCCGGGAAAGCGGTCTTCGTGCGGCGACGCGACGACCGGCCGGTCTACGACGCCGTGTTCGATCGATGGTGGCGGCAGCGCCGGCGACGTGGCGGGGACGTCGGCGCGCCACCGCTTCCCCGACCGACCGACGACGAGGATCTCGAGGGCGAAGCCACCGGCCAGGCGGAACCATCCAAGGGCCAGGAGCGGGTCGACGCGAGCCCCGAGGAGCGGGGCATCCCGATCCCGTCCGCCGGCGAGGACGACGCGGAGGACGATACGGAGCTCGAGGGCGTCGTCGTCGCGCCCGACGCCTACTCGCGCGG
>CAZFXH010000279.1:0-34270 GCA_964522905.1 uncultured Anaerolineaceae bacterium | reverse complement strand
TCGAAGCTGACCTTCGTGCCCGGGGCGACCGCGACGGCCGGGTAGGGCGTCGTGACCTCCAGGCCGTCGTCCGCGGAGACCGCCGGGGCGAACGTCCACAGGACCAGGATCGAGATGACGAGCGCGGCCGTGAGTCGACCGGACCGCGCGAAGCTCCTCCGCAAGATGTCCCTCCTCGTGCCAGATGCATGCTGATGCCCGGTTGGTTCGGCAGGGAATCTGCCAAAGTCCCCCGTATCCCTGCAACCCGATTTCCGTCGATAGACGATTTCGATTCCTGAATCGTCGCCCGTCAAGCCGGAGCGTAGCGAAGTATGTCGCAGCCGAGGCCACGCGTCGCGACCGTCGTCCTCGTCGAACCGGACGGTTCGGTGATCGGCGTGTTGCCGACCGTGGCGGTCTCGTCTCCCTGGTGGCAGGACGCGGCGCCCGTGGTCGACGCCTGCAGGAAACGATTCGGGCTGCGGCCCACGATCCTGCGCCTGCTCGAGACCGATGGCGAGGGCTTCCCGGGCGGAGCGGTGACGTATCTCGGCGAGGTCGCCGCCCCGGATGTCGTGACGGCGCGGGCGGCGGTCCGCCCCTGGACGGGTCGCCTCGACGAGCATCCTCTGCGCCTGCCCTGGGCGCACGTCGGTGGCCCCGCTGCCGACCTCGCCTGGGCGGATGCGGTTCTTGTCCGGGCCGGTCGGCCGCGGACCGCTGACGCCAGGCAGATCCGGACCTGGAACCTGTCGAGCATCTGGCAGCTGGCAACCGTCGCCGGCTCGGCCTGGCTCAAGGTGGTGCCGCAGTTCTTCGCGCACGAAGGCGCCATGATCGAACGCCTGGCCGGCGAGCCCGTGCCGGTCCTGCTGGCGACCGACGGCGGACGGATCCTCATGCCCGAGATCTCCGGCGATGATCGCTACGAGGCGACCGGTACCGAACTGCTCACGATGATCGACGCCCTCGTACGGATCCAGGCGGCATGGGCGGGGCGCGTCGATGAGCTGCTCGCGATCGGCTTGCCGGATTGGCGCGGCACGATCCTGCCTGCCGGGATGGCCGACGTCATCGAACGAACCGCTGAGCAGCTGGCCGCCGCCGAGCGCGCGACGCTCGACAGCTTCCTGCGTGGACTACCCGCACGCTTCGCGGCCGTCGAGGCCTGCGGGCTGCCCGACACGATCGTCCACGGCGACTTCGCGCCAGGCAACGTGCGGGGCGACGGGGTGACGGCCCCCATGACCATCCTTGACTGGGGTGACAGCGGCATCGGGCAGCCGCTGCTGGATCAGCCGGCATTCCTGGATCGCACGCCGACCGGGGAGGCGCCGGGGATTCGCGCGCGGTGGGACGCCGCCTGGCGGGGCATGGTCCCTGGCGCCGATCCGACGCGCGCCGCGCGACTCCTTGCCCCGGTCGCGGCCGCGCGGCAGGCCGTCATCTATCGAAGCTTCCTCGACCGGATCGAGCCCTCCGAGCGCGTCTACCACGAGGGCGACCCGGCGGACCGGCTGCGCCGGACCGTCGCCCTCCTCGCGGCGGAGTCCGAGCCGTCGGCCGAGGGAGCTGGCTGAAACGCCCCGTCGGGCGTAGCGCCCGGCTCAGCGGTCGAAGCGGAAGCGGGTCACGTCCCTGGGGAAGCTCGTCCACCCGAACGCCAGCCTCGGGCGGATCGCGAACTGTCCGGGGCCCCGGTACATCTCCGGGGTCATCCCGTACTGCGGGTACTTCGCGTTGGACAGCTCGGCGAGGGTGACCGCCAGGGTCGCGTCGACGCCATGCTCCAGCAGTTCGGCCTCGCCTTCCAGGATCACGGCGTCGCCGCCGTCGTCGAGGTGGACCGCCACCCGCGGGTTCTCGGCGAGGTCGCGCGCCCAGCGCGTCTTGGGGCTGCCGCCCACGTACAGCACGCCAGCGTGCCACAGGCCGTCGAGTGGGCGGACCCGCGGGACGCCGCCCGGTCCGCACGTCGCGACCCAGTACACGGTCGCGGCGAGCAGACGCTCCACGAGGTGCGACCAGGCCAGGAGGCCCTTCGTCGATCTGGGGATGCCGTATTCCGTGGGGATCCTGGGGCGGTCGGCGGTCGGGGTGGGATCGGTCATGAGGTCATCGGCCTCCTTGGTGCATCGCTGGACGTCCTGAGTGTCATTTTTCCACGAGCCGGCTCTCCGGCCCCGGACGACGGCGGGCTGATCCGCGGCGCCATCCCGGGCCGCGCGTATCCTTTCGCCGTGAGCCTGTACCAGCTGGCTGGGCCGGGTGTGCCTGGGGATCCCGGCGACCTCATCGCACCGACGATGGTCGGCGCCTTCGACGGCTGGGTCGATGCCGGTAGTGCGGCCACCACCGCGCTCGATCACCTCGTCGAGGACGCCCCGATCGTGGCCACCTTCGACGCGGATGCCCTCTTCGACTACCGCGCCCGCCGTCCGACGCTCAAGATCGTGGACGGTCGACTGGCGGAGCTGGACTGGCCCGAGCTCGCGATCCGGCGGGTCCGGGTCTCGGAGCGCGACCTGCTCGTCCTGGCGGGGCCCGAACCGGACGATAAGTGGCAGGGGTTCCGCGCCGCGGTCGTCGAGATCGCGCAACGGCTTGGCGTGGTCGAGTGGATCAGTCTCGGGGCCATCCCGGCGGCCGTACCGCACACCCGGTCCGTGCCGATCCTGGGGACGACCTCGGAGGCCGGCCGCCTGCGCGGGGACGTGCGTCCCGGGCCGGCCGGGCTCCTGCGCGTGCCGGCCGCGACGGTCAGCGTGCTCGAGATGGCCATGGCCGAAAGCGGCATCCCGGCCGTCGGTTACTTCGCCCAGGTACCCCACTATGTCTCCGGGCCGTACCCGGCCGCCTCCGTCGAGCTGCTCATCGCACTCGGCCGCCACCTCGACGTCGTGCTCCCGTCCGGCGACCTCGCCGATGAGGCGCAGCAGCTGCGCACGCGCCTGGACACCGCGACCGCCCTCGAGGAGAGCACCCGGGAGTACGTGGAGCGACTCGAGCTGCTGGTCGACGAGCAGCGACTCCCGTCCGGCGACGACCTCATCGGGGAGATCGAGCGCTTCCTCCGCGAAGGCGGCACCGAGGGCCAGCCCCGCAGCTGAACAGGAGCGACGGTACATGACAGGGTCTGTCATGTCTGTCGTTATGCTTCGTCCGTGCGCGCGTCCCGTCTCGTGAACCTGCTCCTGCTGCTCCAGAGCCGTGGCGGCCTGACCGCGGCCCAGCTCTCACGCGAGCTCGAGGTGTCGGTCCGGACCGTCCATCGGGACGTCGAGGAATTGAGCGCCGCCGGGGTCCCGATCTTCGCGGAGCGCGGTCCGCTCGGTGGGATCCGGCTCGTGGACGGCTACCGCACCCGGCTCACGGGCATGACCGCGGACGAAGCTGAGGCGTTGTTCCTTGCCGGCCTCCCGGGTCCCGCCGCGCAACTGGGTCTCGGCACGGTCGTCGCGGCCGCCCAGCTCAAGGTGATGGCCGCACTGCCGCCGGAACTTCGCTCGCGCGCCTCCCGCATCGTGGAGCGATTCCATCTCGATGTCGCCGGCTGGTTCCACGCGGGCGACGCCGTCCCGCACCTCGCCACTCTCTCGGCGGCGGTCTGGGATGCCCGTGCGCTGCGGATCACCTACGAACGCGGCACCGGCCCACGCGACCCGGTCGAGCGGACGGTGGCTCCCCTGGGTCTCGTGCTGAAGGGTGGCATGTGGTACGTGATCGCGGCCACGGACGGGCAGATCCGGACGTATCGAGCGTCGCGGGTCCTGGAGGCAATGGTCCTCGACGAGCGCGTCGAACGCCCGACCGGCTTCGATCTCGCTGCGTACTGGGCGGAGTCGAGCGCCGCCTACGAGCGGGATGTCCCCACCGTCGAGGTCACGGTCCGCATCCCGAAGGACCGTGAATGGCGGATCGCCGACGTGTTCGGCCAGGCGACCCTCGCTGCGGGCGTGCGACTGGACGAGCCCGATCCCGACGGCTGGGAGCGCCTTCGGCTGACCCTGACCTGGCCGGACGAAGTCCCAGGCAAGCTGCTGTCGATCGGATCGAGCCTCGAGGTGCTCGAACCCGCCGAGATCCGCGACCGGGTGATGGGGACCGCCGGCAGGATCCTCGAGCGCTACCGCGACAGCGTGCCGCTGGACACCGGCCGCTGAGGTGCTGCGGGCCGTCGGAGCCACCGCGGTCGCCAGCCGTGCGGTTCCGAGGTTTCCTCCGGCGCCAGCAGCCGGGCGGTCCGGGTCGCCGCTTCGATCTCCCGTTCGCGCTCTGCCTGGATGGTGCGGGTGAGTTCGATCAGGTCCATGGCGAGCAGTTTGTCGCTCGTACCTGCCAGTTCCCGTCATGTACTCAGACGCCGAGAATCCGCTTGACCGCTCGGCGTCCCCAAACATCCGAGCGGTCAGCGGGGATTCGATTGTTCTTCAGTTGTTCTTCAGTTGTTCTTCAGTTCAGCAGTGTTCGGACCACCGTCCGGTCAGGATTGCCGGCTCCGCCGCCGCCCGGCATCCCGCCGGAGGGTCGACGCGCCGCCGGTCGAAGGTCTTGGTGTCCGGCGGTCCGTTTTGTGCTGGACACAACGTAGGCGCCCGGTCGAGCGGCCCCACTCGGCGTCCGTCATGAATCCGGCATGGACATCCGTCCATACCTGGACTGGATGCGCACGATCGCGCCTACACTCGAGAGATGCACGGATCGATGGAAGGCGACGTCATCGGTGCCACTCGCGCCGAGCGGTTCCGGGCGGCAGAACGCCGGATCGGACGGGTCACGCATGCGCTCGATGAGCTCATCGGCATCCCGGGAACGCCGGTCAAGGTCGGCCTCGACCCGATCATCGGTCTCATCCCGGTCGTGGGCGACGCCGTTTCGGCGATCGTCGGCACATGGGTCATCGGAGAGGCGGCCCGGTTCGGTATCCCTAGGATCGTCCTGGCCCGGATGGTCGTCAACCTGGTCATCGACCTGGTCATCGGCGCGATCCCGCTCCTGGGCGATCTGTTTGACGTCGCATTCCGCTCGAACTCCCGGAACCTGGCGCTGTTCCGCCGCCACGCGCTCGAGCCCGATGCGTCCACCCGGGGCGATCAGGCCTTCTTTGCCGGGGTGGTGCTCCTGGTCATCGGCGTCCTGTGGCTGATCCTGACGGCCATTGGCGCCGTGTGGCAGGTCCTCCAGACGCAACTCTGACCGGCCCCCGGTCGAGGACGCCGCCGACCGGTCAGCCGGTGGAGGCGATCCGGGGAAAGCCCGAGTTCGCGACCTTCTCCTCGAACCGCGTCGCTGCCGCATCCAGCTTGGCGAGATGATCGGCCAGGCGACCACGGGCCTCCTCGGCCGCGGCGTCGAGCCCCTCGAGCTCGAAGATGCGCCAGTGGCGCAGGATCGGCATCAGGACCTCGTCGTGGTGGACCCGCAGGTCATAGATCCCGGCCTTGGCGATCTGCGCCGCCTTGCGGATGAACCCGGGGATGCCGGCGCCCGGCATCTCGAACGCGAGGACCTCGTCGGCGATCGCCCGCACGGCCGCCGACGGCTGGATCTTCAGGGCGGCCGCCAGGATGTCGCGGTAGAAGACCATGTGCAGGTTCTCGTCGGCGGCGATGCGGACCATGATCTTGTCCGCGACGGGGTCGTCCGAGTAGCGCCCCGTGTTGCGATGGGCGATGCGGGTCGCCAGCTCCTGGAAGGCCACGTACGCGAGACCGCGCAGGGTAGTCGGGGAGGCGTGGTCGTAGCCCTGCTGGAGCTGCGTCATCCGCCCCCGCTCGAGCATGATCGGGTCTATGTTGCGGGTGACCGTGAGGTAGTCGCGAAGGACGATCGCGTGGCGCCCCTCCTCCGCGGGCCAACGTCCGACCCAGCTGATCCATGCGCCGTCGCCCCGGCCGAACATGCCGTGGATGAGCCGATGGTAGGAGGGCAGGTTGTCCTCGGTCAGCAGGCCGATCTCGAAGGCGGTCTGTGCGACACCCGTCAGGCGCGGCTGATCGGGCGTCCAGGGCTCCTTGTCGAAGTCGCGTCCGAGGCGATACGGGATGTAGTCGTGGGGAAACCATTCCTGGGCGACCCTGGCGTGGCGGTCGTACAGGCGACCCGCCTCGGGTTCCAGCTCGACGAGCAGGCCCTGATCCATGGCCAACGCCTCGCCCGCGTCGAGTTCCTGTCCGGGGTCGAGCCGGCGAACGGTTGCAGTCATGTTGTCTCCTGGTCGATCTTGTTCGGCCAGCGCCAGGCTCGAATCGACGACTGATGGCTCTAGGGTACCGGGAGAGCGTAACCGCCGACGTGCCGAACTGCCCACAGACCGTTGCGAACCTGCACGCGTCGTGGAGCGCTAGACTCCGGCGCGATGCCCCATCCGCGCCACGTGACCGCCACCCGCTACGTCACGCCCCTGCGCGAGGGCGGCTCCATGCCGGGGCTCGTCGAGGCCGACGATGACGGGTTGTACGTCGTGAAATTCCGGGCTGCCGGCCAGGGTCCCCGAGCGCTCGTCGCGGAATGGCTGGCCGGCGAGATCGGTCGGGCGCTCGGGCTGCCAGTGCCCGAGATCGTGACGATCGATGTCGACGGCAGCCTCGGCGACGCCGAACCTGACGAGGAGCTGCAGGAGCTTGTCCATCGCAGCGGCGGTCTCAACCTGGGCCTCGACTTCCTGCCGGGTGCCCTGACGTTCAACCCCGGGGCGTCGCCCGTGGTCGATCCCGATGCCGCCGCGGCGGTCGTGTGGCTCGATGCATTCACCACCAATCCGGATCGGACGGCCGGGAACCCCAACCTGCTCATCTGGCACGGCCGGACGTGGCTGATCGACCATGGGGCCGCGCTCTACGTCCATCACACGTGGCGCGACCCCGATGCGCACGCCGAGCGTCCGTTCGAGCGCACTCGTGATCACGTGCTGCTGCCGTTCGCGGGTCCGATCGACGAGGCCGATGCCCGCCTGGCCGCCGCGCTCGACCGCGGATTGTTCGAGCGGCTCGTCGCCGCGATCCCCGACCTGTGGCTGCCCGACGATGCCGCCGTGGGCGACGCCGACGACCAACGGGCCGCCTACGTTCGCTACCTGGAGCGCCGGTTGGCAGCGCGACGTCCGTTCGTGGAGGAGGCCGAGCGTGCCCGACGAGCCGCGTAGTCCCTACCAGTACGCGATCATCCGCGTCGTTCCCCGGGTGGAGCGCGGGGAGTGCCTGAACGCCGGGGTCGTGCTGCTGTGCCGGTCGAAGTCGTACATCGGTGCCCGCACGGAGCTCCACGAAGCGCGCCTCACGGCCCTGGCACCCGACACGGACCCGTCGACGGTGCGTCCGCACCTCGTGGCCATCGAACGCGTCGCGCGCGGGGATCCGGACGGCGGGCCGATCGCGCGCCTGTCGATCGCGGAGCGCTTCCACTGGCTGGTGTCGCCGGCAAGCACGATCATCCAGCCGTCGGACGTGCACACCGGCCTCACCGACGACCCCGCCGGGGAGCTGGAGCATCTTTTCGAGACGCTGGTGCGCTAGCTGTTCTTCCCAGCCAGCTAGCTCTCGAGCCGGGCCTTGACCGAGCGCAGCGCCTCGGCGAGGGTGCCGCCACGGGACGTGCTGGCCGACGCAACCAGGACCTCCACCTCGGAACCCAGCGATCCCGGGATGAGGGCGACACAGGCCATGCGGACTCGCTCGGCGAGCACGGTCGCCTCCGCCTCGAGCGTCTCGGGCAGCAGGACGTGGAACCGATCCGGACCGAAGCGGGTGACCCGGTCGGTCTCGCGCGCCTGCTGACGGATCACCCCGCCGATGCGATGCGCGTACTGGTCCAGGACGCTGGTCGTGGCCATGCGCAGCCGGACGGCCAGGATCGCCGCGGGCCGACCGTAGCGGGCGACACGCGCGTCTTCGTGGCGGAGCGCGATATCCCAGTCGGTCCGGGTATCCATGGGCACGACGGGTCGGACGCGGCGAAGGCTCTCGGACCGCAGGTGACGGGAGCGACGGTTCCGCCGCGCGCGGACCGGAGGGCCCTCGAGGAACGCCTCGATGCGTTCGCCGGCTCGCTCGTCATGGTGGTCGTCGGGCAGGACGAAGCGCGGGCGACGCGCCGATCGGGCGCTGGGGCGATGGGGCGGCGGTGAGCCTGAGGGAAGTTCGGCCACGGTCGGCCAGTCTAGCGGGGTTCAGCGATGCGGGGCCGGAACGCGGCGTGGGTCGGTCGCCCCGATCAGACGCTGACGGCCAGCGACGGGCGGCTCGAGCGGGTTGCCGGCGTGTACGCGGCCCAGGCCGCGGCGAGCCGCTCCACCCCGTCGACGAGCCGGTCCGGTTCCGAGCCATAGGCGATCCGGATGTGATCGCGGAAGCCGCCGTCCGGCGACGCCAGCGGACCCGGTCGGACCACGACCCCGAGTGTCGCCGCGAGGCGGCTGAAGGCGACGGCGTCCGTCCCGGGCAGGCGCACCCACAGGGAGAGGCCGCCCTTGGGCTCGGTCCAGGTCCAGTCGGGCAGCCGGGTGGCGAGCGCCTCCATCAGCACGGACCGCCGTTCCGCGGCTGCCTGCCGGCTCCGGGCGGCGACGTCGTCAAGCCGCTCGAACACCCGTGCGCCGATCGCCTGGGTGACGAGGCTCGACGAATGGTCCGCGACGATCTTCCCGGCGACCAACCGATCGATGATCGACCGCGACGCGCGCACCCACCCGACGCGGAGTCCGCCCCACGCGAGCTTGCTCAGCGAGCCGACGGTGATGACCCGGTCGCCCGGATCGAAGGCGGCGATGGGCGGCGGGCTGCCGACCCCGAGCGTCAGGTCGGGCGTGAGGTCCTCGACGACCAGGAAGCCTGCCTCCAAGGCCATGCGTGCGAGCTCGCGACGGCGCCCCTCCGGCATGACCGAGCCGGTCGGATTCTGGAAGGTCGGGATGACGTACACGAGTCGGACGGGTGCGCTGGCTCCGAGCAGGCCGATGACCTCGACCCGGCCGCCGTCGTCGTCCACCGGGATCGGGATGAGCCGGTTGCCGGTCGTCCGGAAGGCGTCGATGGCCCCGATATAGCTCGGGTTCTCCATCACGATCGCATTCCCGGGTCCACCAAGCTGCCATCCGATGAGATGGAGCGCCTGCTGCGCACCGCTCGTGACGAGTACCTGGTCGGGATCCGTGGCCACACCGAGGCGGGTCAGGTAGGCGGCGATCTGGCTGCGCAGGGCCGGCAGGCCGAACGGGTCGTAGCCGCTGTCGAGGAGCAGGGTCGGAAGGTCGTCCCTCACAGCCGCCGCCATCGCCTCGGCAACGATCGATCCGGCCGGAAGCGCGCCGATGGTGAGCTCGATGGCGTCGTCGATGAGCGGGGTCAGCAGGCCGACGGCCGGTGCCGTCGCGGCCGTGGTCGTGGCGGTAGACATGGGTCCGCCGACGGTCGGCATCAGCACGGCGTCCGACTCCATCTCGGCCAGGGGGGCGAGGTAGGCCTGGGTCAGGCCCGGTCGACGCGCCGCCACCCGGGTGCCGCTCCCCTGGCGGCTTCGGGCCAGGCCCGCCAGCCGGAGGCGGTCGTAGGCGGCGACGATCGTCGTGCGGCTGAGGGCCAGTTCGCGCGCCAGCTCGCGCTCGGCCGGCAGGCGGGTCCCGGGCGGCAGGACGCCGAGGTCGATGGCTCGCGCGAGCGCCCCGGCGAGTTGCTCGTTGAGCGGGTCCGCACCGTCCGCCCATGGCCCGATCAGCTCGACGAGCGTGGCAGCGGAGACCATCGATTGCCTTTTCAGTCCACTTGTGTCTGATTGGCTATTGGACTGGTCGTTCATACTCGTCATGATGCACACATCACCAGTCCAATGTCAATACGCCGGGTTTGAGTCGACGTGATTGGACCGGAAAGGAAGGGCGAAAGACGTGTTTGATCAGGTCGTGGCCGCCCTCGCTGTGGCCGCCTTCTTCATCGCACCACTCGTTGCCTTCGCGGCCGCGGCGCTCCGCTTCGGCGTCGACTCGCGACCCGGCATCGACGAGCGGGACAGCCGTCCCTGGCTCGTACCGACAGGCCAACCGCGATAACCCGCGCAGACGGACGACCCCGGCGAACCGCCGGGGTCGTTTCGTGCTGGACGTCTCGGACCGCACCAGGGCGGCATTGTCGGCTCCGCGCGCCTGCCGCCGGGCTGGATGGCCGGGCGGTCAGCCCTTGGCGGCGGCTCGCTGCTCCGTTTTCATGGCCCGCTTACCGGCCTGGTAGGACGCCAGGGCCTCGGGCGAATCCACATCCCCGAGCGTCGGATGCGCGGGCATGACGGCGTCGAGCTCGGGAAGGGCCAGACCGAGACGCTTGCCCAGGATCGCGATGATCGCGGTCGCCTTCATCTCGCCGATCCCGGGGAGCGCGAGCAGGCGGCGCTTGAGGTCCGGGCCGTCCTTGGCGTCCGTCCAGATGCGTGCGGCGTCGTTGCCGTAGTCGGTGGCGATCGCGGCGGCGAGCTGCTGGACCTTGCCGGCCATGGATCCAGGGAACCGATGCAGCGCGGGCGGCTTCCGGAATACGGCGTCCAGCTCCGCGGGATCGCTCGCTGCGAGCTTTGTGGCATCGAGTTGGCCGACCCGGCGCTGGAGCTCGAGCGGGCCGCTGAAGGCCTTCTGGACGGTGACCTGCTGGTCGAGCGCGAACCCGATCAGCATCGCCAACGGCTCGTCGACGAGCAGCCGGTCGGCCGCCTCATCGCCGGTGAAGAAGAGTCGGTCCGCGGTGGCAGTCATGGCCTGCATGGTACGGCGTCGCGGACATGGAGAGGCCCGGCTGGACGCCGGGCCTCGGTGAGCGTGTCCCTGGGGGACTCAGCCGCCGGCGCGCCACTGCGTGGCAGTCAGCGACAGGTTGCCGATGACGGACCGCCAGTACTTACCGACCCTGGGCGGATCGAGGTGCGCCCGCGCCCAAGTCGTTCGGGTAGACGTGAAGTAGAAGTCACGCGCGCTGCTGGCAGCGGGATGGTTCATGAAGATCGAGTTGACCGAACGGGAGGACCTGAAGAGGGCCCCGATCGTGTACGTGACGCTCGAGATCGCCTCGGCGAAGACGGCCTTCGCCCCTGCCCGCAGGAACCCCGCGCCGTAGTTGTCGACGCGCTTGATGGCGGTCGACTTCGTCGGATTGGCGGAACCCCACTCGGAGTTGCCAGACGCGTAACAGAGTCGGTTCAGGATGACGACCGCATTCTTCGCCATCTGGATGTCGCGGTCGATGTAGTACTCGCCCCAGTACTTGACGTTCGAGTTTCCGTTGCCGGAGGTGGCGTTGAGTCCGAACCCGTCCTTGGTGTAGCGCTGGAACGCGCCGTAGGGACTGGGATACCCGTTGCCGTGTCCGAGGTAGATCAGCAGATTGGCGCCCTGGGCGGCAGCCTTGACCTTGGACCACGTCGCGTACGGGCTGTAGATCTCCTTCACGGAAGCCCCGTAGGACCGAGCGAGCGAGGCGTAGTACTTGGCGGAGCTCTTGTACTCGGAGGTCTTGGACCCGACCGGTCCGACGACCACCACGACCTTGATGCTCGCGGCGTTGGTTTCCTGGGGGTTCGCCATCGCACCGAGACCCACGACAAGCGCGGCCGCCAGGGCGAATGCGGTCAGGCGAAGTGACCGGTGGCTGGACGCCCTCTGGGCGCCGTTCTTGGGTACCGGCAAGATCCTTGCCTCCTTCTTCCGGAGCACCGCGTTTGGACGCGGTGACGTTGATGAGGCCGCCACATGGCAGGGGCGCGAGCGCGCGCGAGAGACGGACGCCCGCTCGATCGCGGTGATCGCGAGCGAGGGGTTGACGCGGTTCGGGTGAGCCGAACCGTGGCCGTCGAGTGAAGACACCCGACGTGATCGACAGGGTCCTGCCGTGGGGGCGGCGAGTCTTTTGTTGTGCCTGTCTGTCTGGTGTCTGCAAGCCTGGGGGCTCCGCCCTAGTATGCCAGTGCAAGCGACGCGTCGTCGCTACACCGGTCGTACGGGGTCCGCACCGGGTCTTCGGTCAGGGGGAGAGCGGTCCCGTCCCGGACGATTTCGGCTATGCTCCGGTCGGCCCTCGTGCGGCCGCGCTTGCGCGCGCCGACCGTCGCCGCCGTCGCGCTCCCGCGGAGCCCCGCCCGCGACGGCCAGGGTCCCTGCAGGAGCCACGCTTGACCTTCGACTCGCTCGGCCTGTCGGCCGATCTACTCAAGACCGTCGCCGAGGAAGGCTACACCGAACCCACACCGGTACAGGCAGCCGCCATCCCCCTCGTTCTCGCTGGGCGTGACGTGCTCGCCGCGGCCCAGACGGGCACCGGCAAGACCGCAGCGTTCACGCTCCCGATCCTCGATCGCCTGCGGCCGCAGGCGAACACGTCCTTCTCCCCCGCCCGCCATCCCGTGCGCTCGCTCATCCTCGTGCCGACCCGCGAACTGGCGATGCAGGTCGACGAGAGCGTCAGGACATACGGTCGGACCGTGCCGTTGCGCTCGACCGTCGTCTACGGCGGGATCCCGATGGACCCGCAGATCAAGGCCCTCCGCGCCGGCGTCGAGATCCTCGTCGCGACCCCGGGACGACTGCTCGATCTCGTGGGCCAGAAGGTCGCGAACCTCGGCCAGGTCGAGATCCTCGTGCTCGACGAGGCCGACCGGATGCTCGACATGGGCTTCCTGCCGGACATCCAGCGCATCATCGAGCTACTGCCCAAGCGCCGCCAGAACCTGATGTTCTCGGCCACGTTCTCCGACGACATCCGGCGCCTGTCCGGCACGATCCTGCGGGATCCGGAGACCGTCGAGGTCGCTCCGCGCAACACCACGGTCGAGGGCATCCGCCAGCTCGTGTACCCGGTGGACCGCGATCGCAAGGAGGCCCTCCTGGCGTATCTCATCCGGTCGGGCAACCTCAACCAGGTCCTGGTCTTCACCCGGACGAAGCTGGCTGCGTCCCGGCTCGCTACGCGCCTGGACCGCGATGGCATCGACGCGGTCGCCATCCACAGCGACCGGTCCCAGCCCGAGCGCACCCGGGCCCTCGAAGGCTTCAAGACCGGGGACATCCGGGTGCTCGTGGCGACCGATGTCGCCGCGCGCGGCCTCGACATCGAGGACTTGCCGGTCGTCGTGAACTTCGAACTGCCGTGGAACCCGCAGGACTACATCCACCGCATCGGCCGGACGGGGCGCGCCGGCGCCCAGGGCGAAGCCATCAGCCTGGTCTGCATCGACGAAGTGGACCTGTTGCGCGGCGTCCAGCGGATGCTCAAGCACGCGATCCCGTGGACCGTGGCGGAGGGCTTCGTGCCGGATCGCGAGACCGAGCCGCGGCCGCTCGGGATGCGCAGCGGACACGCCCGCGTCACGCAGGAACATCACGCCCATCGGAAGCCGGTCCGCCGGCGGACCGGGGCAGGCACCGGCGGCTCCCGCTAGGGCGACCGCGTCAGGTCGCGTCGGTCCCTCACTGGGAACGCGGCGCGGGTTCCTGGGTCGTCGAGTCGACCGCTGACGGGGTCGGCGCGGGGCGACGCTCCAGCGCGTCGGTCTCGCTGGTATCGGGCATCACGGCACCCGGAAAGAAGAAGCCGAGCATGATGTCGGCCTCGACCCGCTCGACGCTGTAGCGGTTCACGAGGGCTTCGCGACCGATCGGTACGAGCGTCCCCTCGAGGCGACCGAGGCGGGGATCCCGCAACAGCACGAATTCACCGTTGGGTCGGGCCAGCGCACGGTCGGGGTCGTAGCCCGGGAGCGTCGGCAGCTCGCCCTCCATGACATACGGGCCCACCTCGATCCGGAGGGCGTGCCAACTGGCGTGGACGGGGATGGCCGATTCGCCGTCAGCCACGGCCACGAGGACGTCGTCGATGGCGATAGTGAGGTCCCCGGCTGGCTGTGCCTCGATCGCGCCGAGCGGTCGCCAGCGGACGCCGTGGAGTGCCAGCTCACCGGTCTGCTCGATGATGTCGCGCAGGTGCCCGGCACCCGTGAGGGTCCCGTGGGCCATCCCCCCGACCGTATAGGCGTCGACCTGGATATCCATGCTGCCCCCGCAAGCGTCCGTCCACGCTGCGCCCCATGGTCGCACAGGTCAACACCCGTCCGTACCCCCGCTGGAGGTGCGATGGTCCCACCGTCCGCACCACGCGCGTGGTGCGTGCGGCGCTGGGGCGGTGTCAGCGCTGGCTGGTGCAGTTCACGCAGACCGTCCCGACCCGGGCGATCCTGAGCAGGGCGCGAACGAAGATGCCCGGATCGGTGCGGCTCTGGTTGGTGAGCACGGCGATGGAGATGTCGTCCTCGGGCAACCAGCGCACGGCCGAGCGGAACCCGAGCAGGCGGCCCGAATGGCCCAGCGACGGCGCGCCGTCGAGGTCGACGCGCTGCACACCCAGGCCGTAGGGCACCCGGGGCTTGTACGGCTCGGTGCGGCTGATGTCGCCGAGCATCGCGTCGACCGAATCCTCGGAAAGCACGGCGCCGGCATACAGGGCGCGCGCCCAGCGGGCGAGGTCGGTCGAATTCGAGGCGAAGCCGCCAGCGCCCGCCGCGGCGGTGACGACGGAGGTGAAGGGCATGAATCCGCTGCCGTCGGACAGGTCGATGGCGGGCGCGTCCTTCGCCCCGGACGCGAACCGGTAGCCACGGGCGCCGTCGGGGCTCGCCTCCTCGGTCGGCTGGTACCAGGTGTGGCGCAGCCCCAGCGGCTCGAGGAAGCGGGCGCGGACCTGGTCGGCGAGCGGTGCCCCGCCCACGCGCTCGGCGAGCATCCCGAGCACGAAGTAGTTCGTGTTCGAGTAGTGCCACCCGGTGCCGGGCTTGAAGTACGCCGTGCCGACGTGCTTCAGCACGTCCGCGGTCTCCCAGCGGCGACTCCGGTCGGCGAGGAGCTTCTTGTCGATGGCGGGGTGGAAGAAGTAGTCGCGCAGGCCGCTGGTGTGGTCGAGCAGCTGGCGGACGGTGATCCTGGCGTTGACCTTCTGCTCGGGCAGATACGTCCGCACCGGCTCGTCGAGCTGGATCGTGCCGTCCTGAGCGAGCGCCATCACGAGGGCGGCCGTGAACGTCTTGGTCACGCTCGCGATCGCGAAGGACGTCGTGGCGGTCACCGGCGTCTTTGCCGCGACATCGGACACACCGCTCACACCGACCCACGAGCTGCCGTCGGGGAAGAGCATCGTCACCGAGATCCCGGGCACGCCGTACCGCTCGCGCAGCTGGTCCAGACGCTTCTGCAGGGCGTTCCGCGTAGCCGCCGTCACGCTGACACCCGCCTGCTCAGGCGGCCGTACGACGATCGTGGCGACGGGCGGGCGAGCGGCGAGCGGGGGCGCCGGGATCGGGGTCGCCGGGACGGGACTCGCCTGCCCCGCGCCCGCGTCGCCCTCGGACCGGACCGACGGCTGGGGGAGCACGGTCGGCCGCGCCGCGGCGATCGGATCGGCGACGAGGGACGCGGTGAGTACCGGGCCGAGCGCGATCGAGGCGAGGCTCATGACCACGACGGTGGCGAGGATCAGGAGGGCCCGCCGGACCCGCGTCCGACGCGGCCGAGCATCAGCCATGCGCAGTGCACGGTACCGCGAGTCCGACGCGGGTACCATCCCCCGGATGCCTGACGTCGATGGGCCGCTCTCCGCTCCCGGCTTGCTGCGGGAGGTCGGCCTGCTCCCCGACGGGCCGCTGCCGTGGGGGCGCCCGGTCCCGGGACGTTCGCCAGGGGTCTTCCTGGTGGAGCTGCCGGCACCCCTTCCGACCGCCCCGATCGAGCTGACCCGCGTCGGCAAGTGGCTCGAGCACGTCCCCGGCTTGCTGCTGGACGGCGCCCGTCCCACGTCGCGCGCCCTCTCCGCGCGGCTCGCCTCCTTCTGGTTGCCGTCGCAGACCGTGCTGTACGTCGGCGCGACCCCAGCCACGATCAGCGGGCGGCTGGCCGCCATGGGGCGCACGACGCTCGGCGACCGCCGGCCGTACGCCGGGGGCCACTGGCTCATGACGCTGCGGGCGTTGCCGTCGACCCGGGTGTGGTGGGCCGCGACCGAGGCCGTCGAGGAGTACGAGGACGCACTCCTCTCCGCTTTCGCCGCCTCCGTCCCGGCCACCGACCGCGCGGACCTGCGCGACTCGGAGGTCGTCCTGCCGTTCGCCAACCTGCGCCGCCCGACCGGGGAGCGCAAGGCGAGCGGCCTGACCGGCTCGCTGCTGCCCGAACCCGTCGAGCCTGCCGCACCGCCGACCCGGGTCGTCGTGCTTCCGGACGGAGATGCCGAGGGAGCCCGTGGAGAGCCGCCCGAACCGCGGCGCCGCGCGGCGCGGGCGACGCCATCCCCCTCCCCCACGTCCTCGCGTGCCGGTGGCGGCGGAAGCCCGTCGGCGCCCGGAGCGGCACGGGCTCCGGAGGTGCCCCCGACGGCCACGCCCGGCGGGCCGGCCGCGACATTGACCGCCGAGGGCGCCGAACGGCTGCGGGCAGAGCTCGCGGAGCTGACCGGGGTGAAGCGGCCGCAGGTCATCGCCCGGATCCGGGCCGCCAAGGAGCTCGGCGACCTCAAGGAGAACGCCGACTACAGCTCCGCCCGCGAAGAGCAGTCGTTCCTGGAGGGCCGCGTCCAGGCGATCGAGGCGCAGCTTCGGGCGGCGGTCATCGCCGTGGTGCCAGCGGCCGGGGCCGGCGCGGACCTCGGCTCACGGGTCACCGTCGAGGTCGGCGGCGCGACCGACACCTACACGCTGGTGGGCACCGCCGAGGCGGACCCCTCGTCGGGACGGCTGTCCGTCGCGTCGCCCGTCGGGCGGGCGATGCTGGGTGCGGTGGCGGGCGACGCGGTCGCAGTCAAGACCCCACGCGGGGCAGTCACCTACCGCGTGCTCTCGGTCGACTAGGAGGGGTCAGACTCCCGGGGCGTCCACGAGCTTGTGCTCGACCGCGTACAGCGCTGCCTGTGTCCGCGATGCCAGCCCGAGCTTGCCCAGGATGTTCGAGACGTACGTCCGGGCGGTCCGCTCCGTGATGAACAGGGTGGAGCCGATCTCCTTGTTGGACATCCCCTGGCCCAGCAGGCGGAGCACGTCCTTCTCGCGCTCGGTCAGCGGCTCCGCCAGCTCGTCCTTGGGGGACTTGCGATCGCGCATGCGCTGGGCGAGAAGGCGAGCCACGGCCGGATCGAGGTGGACCTCGCCGGCGTGAGCCGCGCGTACGGCCGCCGCGACCTCCTCGGCCTCGGCGTCCTTGAGCACATAGCCCGACGCTCCGGCTTCGAGGGCGGAGGTGACCTGCTCCTCCTCGATGAAGGAGGTCATGGTCACGATCTCGATCTCCGGGTGCTCGCCCTTGATGCGTCCGATCGCGGTCACGCCGTCCATGTTCGGCATCAGGAGGTCCATCAGGACGACGTCAGGCTCCAGCCGGCGTGCCATGGCCACGCCCTCCGAGCCGTCGGCGGCCTCGCCCACGACCTCCATGTCGGGCTGCAAGTCGAGAAACACCTTGAGCCCCGTGCGTACGACCGCATGGTCGTCGACGATGAGCACGCGGATCTGGGCGCTGTCGTTCACGTCGGCTCCCGGCGCAGTCGCGCCGCTGCTGGTGGGCGGGATCGTTGGGGACGGCGACGAGTCTAGCAAAGCGGGCTCCTCAGGCGTCGACGGGCCGACCCGCCGCAAGGATCGCGGCGATCAGCTCCGTGGGTCGGAAGGTCTTGCGGACGAAGCCGTGGGCCCCCCCGTCCATGGCCGGGCGCTCGAGGGCGTCCGACCAGCTCATGGCGAGGACCCGGATGTCCGGGCAGCAGACTCGCAGCTCGCCGATGAAGCTCACGCCGCCATCGACTTCGGGCAGGCGTGGGTCGACGACGACGACGTCGGGCCGATGCTCGCGGGCCAGGGCAAGCGCCGTCTCCGCCTGGCCCGAGCTTCCGACGACCAGGACCTGATCGCCGATTTCGAGCAGTCCGATCAGGCTTTCGCGGACCCGGTCATCGGCATCGACGACCACGATGCGCAGCGGCACATCGGACCGGGCGTCAAGGGCGGACATGCCTCAGATGGTGGCCCCTCGGCACGGGTGAACGAAAGCGACCTTCGACCGAGGAGCCGTCGGCGGAACGACCGGCCCGAGCTACGTCATCCGTCGCGGATCGACGGGGTCCCGGCCGGGGGGGTCGTGCGCGCGGCGTCGCCGGCGGACGCTGCGGCTCGCAGGTCCGCGAGCACGCCCGGGCCAAACTCCACCTCGACCGACGTACCGGACCCGGGCTGGCTCTCACAGGCGAATGTGCCGCCGACCCGTTCCGTGCGGGCCCGCATGCCGGCCAGGCCAAGGTGGCCATCCGGCACGCTGGTCGGGTCGAACCCCTTGCCGTCGTCCTCGACGCGCAGCCGGACGCCGCCCTCGCGCTGACGGATCTCGACGCGGACCTGTCGGGCAGCGGCGTGTTTCACGACGTTGTGGAGTGCCTCCTGGGCGATGCGGTACAGGACCTCCTCCGCCGCCAGCGGCAGCCGCTCCTCGAGGTCGCTCTCCACGACCACCGGGAGGCCCAGCCGGCCCTGGAGCGCGGCACTGTGGGTCTTGACGGCTCGGACCAGGCCGTCCTGCTCGAGATTGCCGGGCCGCAACTCGAAGATGAGCGCGCGCATCTCGGCGAGTGCCTCGCGCTGCAGCTCGCGCAGCTGGGCCAGGTGCGTCCGAGCGGTGTCGGGGTCGGATTCCAGCAGCATCTCGACGGAGCGCGACACGAGGGTCATCGAGAACAGCGCCTGGGTGACCGAGTCGTGCAGCTCGCGCGCGAGGTGCGCCCGCTCCTCGCCGGCGGCCAGTTCGCCGGCCTGGCGGCGCAGCTCGCGCTCCAGGCGGACCTGGTCGCTCACGTCGCGTGCCGCGCCCTGGATGCCCGCGAACCGGCCATCGACCGTGATGCCGACCGCGCGGACGTCGACCGGAGTGCGTCGACCGTCGCGACCGCGCAGCACCTGGGCGGCCTGGACTTCGTGGTCCGGGTCCGTCACGAGCTCCTCCCAGCGACCGCCCGCGACCTGGAGGTCCTCCGCGTCGACGATCGTCCCGAATCGCTTCCCGACGAGCTCGCTCCCCGTGTAGCCAGTCAGGCGCTCGATCGCCGCCGAGATGAACGTGAAGTTCCCGTCGACGTCGGTGGAGAAGACGGCGTCCGGGGAGTTCTGCACGAGGAACCGGTAGCGCTCCTCCGATCGGATGAGCTCGCGCTCGAGTCGCTCGCGTTCGGACACATCGCGCGCCACGCCGTTGATCCCGACGAGCTCGCCGTCCTCGACCTTGCCGACGACGTTGATCTCGAGCTGGACGGCCTTGCCCGACCCGTCAAGGAAGTCCATCCGCGACGAGTGGACCTGCTCGGGGGCATCGAGGACCGCCTGGTGGCTGGCGGCGGCCGCCGCTTCGAAGCCCGGGGCCACGTACTCCATGAACGAACGGCCGATCGCCGCGGTGCGATCCCAGCCGAGCGTCGTCTGCGCCCGATCGGACAGGAAGGTATAGCGACCCTGCCCGTCGGTCGCGAAGACCAGGTCCGGCGACGACGAGGCCAGGGTCCGGTAGCGGTCCTCGGAGGCCCGCAGCTCGCGCTCGAGTCGGTCGCGCTCGCGCATGTCGCGCACGGCTCCGTTGGCGCCCGCGAACGTGCCGTCCTCGGCCAGCGTCGCCACGGCGATGAACTCGGCCGGGACCGCTGATCCGTCGCGGTGCTGGAGATTGATGCGACCGCGCACCTCCTGCGATGGCGCGTTCATGGCGGCCGTCCAGTCGATCTCCGCCACGTCGCTCGACGAGGCGTGGACGATCGCCCCGAAATGCTGGCCCAGGAGCTCCTCGGGCCGGAAGCCGGTCAGCCGCTCCACGGCATCCGAGAGGAACGTGAGACGCGCGTCGGGCCCGATCGACCAGACCAGGTCCGGGGCGTTCTGGACGAGAAACCGGTAGCGCTCCTCCGAATCGCGCAGCTCGCGCTCCAGCCGTTCTCGCACGCCGACATCGCGGACGGTGCCCTGGGCACCCACCCAGCTGCCATCCTCGAAGACGCCCGACGTCGTGACCTCGGCCGCGAAGGTGGACCCGTCGCGACGGACCAGGGTCAGGGGCACGCGTTCGACGAGCTCTGGGTCGGCGCCGACGGCCGCATACGACTTGATGGCGACGGGCATGGAATCGGGGGCGGTGAGGAAGGCGAAGTGCTGCCCGATGATCTCCTCGACCGGCCAGCCGAACAGCCCTTCGGCCGAATCCGCGACGAAGGTGAAGTAGCCCTCGCGATCGGCCTGCCAGATGACGTCCGGGGTCGTCTGGACCAGACCCCGGAAGCGGGCTTCCTCGCGGGTCAGACGGGCGAGGAGGTTCGAATTCGTCAGCGCGATCGCCGCCTGGTCGGCGAGGCCCTGGAGCAGGTCGAGGTCGTCGGCCTCGAAGATGCGCGGCTCCGCGGTCGAGACCGCGAGCGTGCCGATGACTTCGCCGCCGGGCGCGCGGAGCGGCGTCGCGGCCATGCCACGCAATCCGAGTCGCGCCGCGACGGAGTCGTCGTCCGGCTCGTGGGGGATCCGTGGGTCGGCCACGTAGTCGAAGGTCCAGGCGGGCGCTCTGTCCTGCGCGGCGAGGCCGTTGATGCCCGCCCCGAGCGGGAACTGCATGCCCAGGAGCCATTCGCGCGTGGCATCGTCGCCCGCGCCGGTCACCACGACCGGGATGAGGTACGTCCCCGTGGGCCCCATCCGGGTCAGGTGCGCGCCGTCGGTGGCGAGCAGCCGCTTGGCGTCCTCGACCACGCGCTCGAGTACCTCGTCGGGGTCCGTCAGCGCGGCGATCCGGGCCGTGATGTCGCGCAGCGACCGCTCGGTCTCCGCCCGCCGGGCGAGCGCCAGCCTCGAGCGCTCCAGCTCGTCGATCAGGCGCGCGTTCGTGATCGCGATGGCCGCCTGCTCCGCCAGGCCGCCGAGGACCGTCGCGTCGAGGTCGTCGAACGCGTGCGGACGCCGGCTCATCACCTCGATGGCGCCGAGCGGGCCCGCCTCGCCGATGATCGGGGCCGCGATCAGGTCCCGCACCCCGGCCCGTTCGACCAGCGAGTCCGCGAGCTCGTCGTGGCGGAACTCGCCCTCGAGGTAGTCGCCGGCGTGGATGACCCGGGCTTCCGCCACGGCCTTGCCGGACACACCCTCACCCAGGCGCAGGTTGGTCATCTTGACCGCCTCGCGCTGGTCGGGCTCGAGCCCGGCGTCGTAGGCCCACTGGAGCGTGCCGCTCTCCGGGTCGTACTGGTCGATGAGGGCACCGTCGGCGCGCAGCAGCCGTCGCGCCTCGTCGACGACGTGTTGGAGGACCTCGTCGGGTTCGCGCAGCGCGGTGATGCGCGCGGCGATCTGGCGCAGGCTGGCCTCGGCCTCCGCACGCCGCTGGATGTCCTCGCGCGAGCGGGCCAGCTGCTCCATGAGGTTCGCGTTCGTGATCGCGATGGAGGCGTGTGTGGCAAGGGCGGTGAGCAGCTCGACCTCGGTGTCGGTGTAGGCGCCGGGCTCACGGGAGACGACCGACAGCACGCCGAGGGGAGCGTCGCCCTCGCCGGTCAAGGGCACGGAGATGACCGAGCGGATGCCGGCCTTACGCACGAACGCCTCGATCTCGGGGGTCGTCTCGAACCGTTCGTCCGCCAGGAAATCCTCGGTCATGATCGGCTTCTGCTCGGCGAAGGCGAGACCGGCCACGGCCTGGCGCGGCTTGAGCCCACCCGTCCGACCCCACTCGGGGACCTCGGACATCGCATCGCCTGACGAGTAGGCCCAGCGCAACGCTCCGAGCCCCTCGTCCCAGAGGTCGATGCGGGCTCCATCGGAGTCGAGCAGGCGCGCGGACTCCGCCACGATCCGGGTCAGCACCGTGTCGGGGTCGAGGATCGACGAGACCCGGACAGCGATCTCGCGCAGCGTCCGTTCAGCGTCCGCGCGCTGGGCGTTCTCCTCGCGCGACCGCTCGAGCTCGTCGATGAGCCGCGCGTTCGTGATGGCGATGCCGGCCTGACCAGCGAGCGCCTGGATGAGGGCCGAGTCCTCGCCGTCGAAGGCGTCCGGCACCACCGCGTAGACCTCGATGACGCCGAGCGGGCCATGCTCACCGGTGATCGGCGCGGCGATCATCGAGCGAAACCCGGTGCGATCGTAGAAGGCGCTCGATTCGGGGCTGGGCGGGAACAGCGCCGCCAGGTCGTCACCGGCGACGACCACCCGGTCTTCCGCGACGGCCGTCCCCGTCGCGCCCTCGCCGACCGAGATCCACAGCTTCGCCCGCTCTTCCTCGGAGAAGAGGTGCCGCAGGCCGTCGTCGAACGCCCAGCGCAACCGGTCGGTGCCGGGCTCGAGGATGTCGAGGATCGCACCCTGCCCGCCGACCAGGCGACTCGCGAGCTCGACCACCTGCTGGAGGATCTCCGACGGATCGCGCATCGCGGTGATTCGCGCCGCGATCTCGCGCAACGCCTGCTCCGCTCCGGCGCGACGGACGAGGGCGTTGCGGGAACGGTCGAGCTCATCGAGAAGCCGGGTCCGGGTGATGGCGATAGCCGCCTGCGCGGCGATCGACTCGAGCAGGCCCGCCTCGGCGTCACGCCACGCGTCGGCCTGGGTGGAGAAGACCGACAGCGTGCCGAAGGGGCCAGCCTCCCCGACCAGCGGCGCGGCCATGACCGAGCGGATGCCGAATTCGGCAACGTAGGCGTCGCCGCCGGGCCCGTGCGGGAAGCTCTCGTCGGCAGCGTAATCGCCCGTCCAGATCGGGCGCGCCTGGATCAATGCCTGGCCGGCGATCCCTTGCTCGGGTGTGTCGGCGGGATCGACATAGCGCGCCTCGTCGTCGGGCTTGACCTCGCCCGAGGCGTAGGCCCAGCGGAGGACGCCTGACTCCGCATCGACGAGGTCGATCCGGGAACCGTCGGCGTGCAACAGGCGCGCCGCTTCGTCGACCGCGAGCTGCAGCACGCTCGAGAGGTCGGCCGCGGCCGAGATCCTGGCATTGATCTCCCGAAGCGTTCGCTCGACCTCGGCTCGATGGGCGAGCTCCGAGCGCGACCGGTCGAGATCCTCGATCAGGCGAGTGTTCGCCATGGCCGCGGCGGCGTGATCCGCGAGCGAGCGGACGAGCGCGATCTGGGCCTTGTCGAAGGCGTCGACGCGGGTGGAGAACGTACCCATCGCCCCGAAGACCTGGTCGCCGGCCGCGAGCGGCGCCACGACCATCGAGCGGATCCCGATGTCCTCGACGACGCGGTCGGTCTGCGGAGCGTGGCGGAACGAGGGATCGTTCGCGTAGTCGTTCGTGACGACGACGGCGCGCTCGACGAGGGCACGCCCGAACATCCCTGTCCCGGGCGCCAGCTCCAGGCCACGCACCCAGTCGCGGCTTCGTTCGCTGCGGATGCCGGCGTCATGCGCGAACCGCAAGTTCCCGGTCGCGGGGTCGACGAGGTAGACCATCGCGCCGTCCGCGTCGAGCAGGCGGGCAGCCTCCTCGACGGCGCTCGTGAGGAGCTCGTGGATCCCGCCCGTCCCTCCGTCGGGATCGGCGGGCGTCCGGCGATGCGGTCGGGTCGGGGCGGTCATCGGCAGCGAGGATACGACGGGTCCGCCAGGGACGCGCATCGCCGTTCGGCCGAATGCGCTACGTCATCCGGCCGAAGACGAGGTGGTCGCACGTCGGCGCGGTCGCCGGGGCGAGTGTCGAGGTGGATCGGGGTTCCTTGTCCGGCGCGACCGGCGGGCCTCGGACCGGACGATACCGGCACGACACGGCACGCCTGACCGGTCACACCGAAAGCTGAGGTCCCGACACCAGATGTTCGCTACCCGAACGCAGCTCCGCGCTTCCGACGTCGTCACCCGCGCCGCCATCGTGGGCCTGGCGCTGGCGACCGGCTACATCCACTCGACGCTGGGTGGCCTGCTCTTCACGCTGAACGCGATCGGCTACGCCGTGGCCGCGGTCGCGATGATCGCCCCGATCGCCCTCGCGGTGCGCTTCCGCTGGGCGGTGCGTCTCGGCCTCATCGGCTACGCCCTCACCACCATCCTCGGCTGGGCGATCCAGGGGCCGTTCTACCAGACGGCCTACATCGCCAAGGCCATCGAGGTCGCGCTGATCGTCCTGGTCGCCGTCGACTTCGCCCGGATGGATGGCAACCCCATCGCCGTGGTCAAGCGCGAGCTGGCATCGTTCGCCGCTCTCGTCACCGGCCGCCGCCCAGAGGGTGCCGGCGCCTGACCCCAACCGTCGCGGCCGGGAGCGATCCCGGCCGCGCGCCCGACAACGCGACGACAAGGAGCACCGATCCGATGAAGCGCCTCGTCCTGAGCCTGGCCCTCGTGGCCCTCGCCGCCATCTCCGCAGCCTGTTCCGAGGCATCCGCTGGGTCCACGTCCAGCCCGGCAGCCTCCGCCCCGGCCGCCTCCGCGCCGGCCGCCACCGCCCCAGCGGGCGACGGGATCGTGGTTGTCGCCAAGGACCTCAAGTTCTTGACGGCGTCCATCACGGCCCCCGCCGACGGGGCCTTCCAGATCGTCCTCGACAACCAGGAAGCCGCACCGCACAACGTCGCCATCAAGGACGCCTCGGGTGAGAAGTTCAAGGGCGAGATCGTGAGCAGCACCAAGGTCACGTACGACGTCCCGGCACTCGCCGCCGGCGCCTACGAGTTCTGGTGCGAAGTCCATCCCGACATGAAGGGGACGCTCACCGCCGAATGACCATCCGTTCGCTCTCCGCCGCTCCCGACCCCGGCCTGCTGCACAGGCCGGGGTCCTCGTTCGTGGCGGTATGCTCCTGCCCTGCGGGTGCCGGCGCCGGAAGCGACCACGGGGGGATATGCTCGAAGTCAACGACCTCGCCAAGCGCTACGGGCCCGTCGTGGCGCTCGACGGTGCCACGTTCACGGCGCGACCCGGTCGGATCGTCGGCTTTCTCGGGCCCAACGGCGCAGGCAAGACGACGACGATGCGCTGCATCTTCGGCCTCGCTCGGGCTGATCGCGGCGATGTCCGCTGGATGGGCACGCCGGTCGACCGCGACGCCCGCCTGCGGTTCGGCTACATGCCCGAGCAACGCGGCTTGTACCCACGCATGCGGGTCGCGGAGCAGCTGTCCTATTTCGCCCAACAGCACGGCCTCTCCGGGCGGGACGCGCAGGCGGCCGCGACGCGCTGGCTGGAGCGGATGGGCCTTGGCGATCGGGCGAAGGCCAAGCTCGAGGAGCTTTCGCACGGCAACCAGCAGCGGGTCCAGCTGGCCGTCGCCCTGGCGCACGACCCGGAGCTGCTCGTGCTCGACGAACCCTTTTCCGGGCTCGACCCGCTCGGGATCGCGACGATGACCGAGGTCGTCAACGAGCGGGCCAAGGCCGGCGTCGGGGTCGTCTTCAGCAGCCACCAGCTGGACCTCGTAGAGGATGTGTGCGAGGACGTCGTGATCATCGCCCGCGGGCGGATCGTGGCCGCGGGCGCGATCGATGAGCTGAAGGCGCGATCGGGGCGTCGGCACCTCGAAGTCGAGGTCGTCGGCTCCGACGGCGCCTGGCTCGACGGCATGGGTGAGCTGACGGTCCTGCAGCGCAGCGGCGACCGGGTGAAGCTGCTGGTTTCCGAGGACGTCGACCTCGATGCGCTCCTCGCGCGCGCCCGGGCGGCGGGCGAGGTCCGGACGTTCGCCTACCAGCCGCCGAAACTGTCCGAGCTCTTCATGGAAGCAGTGACACCGGCGCCGTCGTCGGTCACGGAGGAGACGCCATGAGTCGCTGGCGGAGCGTCTGGCTCGTCGCACGTCGCGAGATCATCGAGCGGGGTCGGAGCCGCGGGTTCGTCCTATCGGTCCTGTTCACGACCGCCCTCGTGGTCGGGTCGTTCATCGTGCCCTCGGTGCTGTTCGGCGAGGACGACGCCACGAAGATCGGGGTCGTCCAACCGGAGCCACCCGGGTTGTCGACGGCGATCCTGGCAACCGCCGGCCAGCTCGACCGGGAGGTCGAGGTCGTGCCGTTCGGTGACGAGGCCGGGGCAGATGCAGCCCTGGCCGAGGAGTCGGTCGCGGCCGTCGCCATCGTGCCAGCCGACCTGTCCGGTCCGGGCGAGATCCGATTCGACAAGGAGCCGGATCAGACCGTGACCCAGCTCGTCTCAGCGGCGGTCGTCGCGATGCGAACGCAAGCCGTGTTGACCGACGCCGGCGTCTCCCCCGCCGACCTGCTTGCCGCCCAGCAGGTGCCCGCCGTCGATGCGCTCGACCCACAGACCGACGCCGACGATGCCCGGTTCCTGTTCGCGAACATCGGCGCCGTCCTTATCCTGGTGGGCATCTTCAGCTTCGGGTACACCGTGCTCACGGGGGTCGTCGAGGAGAAGCAGAGCCGTGTCGTGGAGGTCGTGCTCTCGACCGTTCGCCCGCGCGATCTCCTGATGGGCAAGGTGCTCGGGATCGGCATCCTGGGGCTGATCCAGCTGGCCGTCTTCGTGGCGGCAGCCCTGGGAGCCGCCGTGCTGACCGATCGGTTCGTGCTGCCCGAAACCACCCCGACCGCGATCCCGCTCCTGGCGCTCTGGTTCGTGCTCGGCTATGCGCTCTACTCGACGGCGCTCGGGTTCCTCGGGGCCCTGGCGTCGCGCATGGAGGAAGCCTCGAACGCTTCGACGCCCGTCACGATGATCGCCATGGTCAGCTACTTCGTTGCGATCTTCGCCGTGATCAACGACCCCTCCGGACTCGTCGCACAGGTCGCGACCTACCTGCCGCCGTCCGCGCCGTTCGTCGTGCCGCTCCGGGCCGCGTTCGATGCGATCGGGCCGCTCGAGATCCTGCTATCGGTCGCGATCACCGTGGCCGCGATCTGGGTCCTCTTCAACGTCGGCGCGCGGGTGTACGCCGGCGCGGTGCTCCAGACGGCGGGGCGGATCAAGGTCCGCGACGCGTGGCGGTCCGCCGGAGAGTGACGGGCAGCGCCGACGATATGACGGGCAGCGCCGGCGAGTGACGGAAGCGCCGGCCCCCGACCCGGTGGTCGCGGCATCAGTCCAGTGACTCGAAGAGCCCGGGAAGGCCGCCCGCGTGCCAGAACACGACCCGCTGCCCGTCCCAGGCTCCGCCCCGCACGCGACGGACCAGCGAGGCCAGGGCTTTGGCCGTGTAGATCGGGTCGACAAGGATCCCCTCGGTCCGGGCCAGCAGGTCCGCCGCGTCCGCAGCCTCCTGAGTCGGCCGGCCGTAGCCGTCCCCGAGCTGGGTCTCGTCCAGATCGATGGGGCCGGGCTCGCTGCCGGGCCCGCTGCCGGGGGCGGTGCCCACGCGGGCCATCAGCTCGGACACCATCGTCGCGATCGCCGGGCGCAGCTCCGATGCCGGTCGGCCCACGACCACGCCCGACACGCGTGTCGCCGGGGAGCGGCCGGCGGCACCGGCGATGAGCCCCGCCTGGGTACCGCCCGTGGCCGACGGCACGACGATGACATCGACGGTCAGGGCCACGGCAAGGGCCTGGTCGAAGAGCTCCGTGGCCGCCTGGAGCTGCCCCCACGCCCCCACCGCGCCCGTCCCGCCGACCGCGATGACGTACGGGCGACCGCCACGGGCCTCGATCTGGCGCGCGACCCGGCCGACCTCGGCATCGCGGGCAGCCCGGTCGGCGCTCGGCAGCTGGTGGACCACCGCCCCGAGCGCGGCCATCAGCCGCAGGCCTGGCCCGGGCGCGGACGCGGGTGGGCCGGACAGGACGATCTCCACGGCGAGCCCCGCCTTCGCCCCGGCCGCCGCCGTCAGCCGACAGTGGTTGGACCAGCGCCGCCCGCTCGTGACCAGCGTGTCCGCCCCCTCGGCCAGCGCCGCACCGACCAGGAACTCGAGGTTGCGCAGCTTGTTGCCACCGAACGCGAGCGGCAGCAAGTCCTCACGCTTGATCCAGATCTCGGCCCGCCCGCCGAGTGCCGCGGAGAAACGGGGCAGTGGCGCGAGCGGCGACGGCCCATCGAACAGCCGAAAGCGCGGCATCTCCGGCGTGGGAGCGGACATGGCCCGATGGTAGCGGCCTATCATCGGCCGATGGCCACGCGTATCAGCCCCGCCGATCGACATACGACCGTGGGCCAGCACCCCGGCATGGAGCGGTCCATCGCGATCTCGCGGCCCACGGTCGGGGCCGAGCGGCTGTACACGGCGATCGTGTCCACGGCCCCTGGCGAGCGGACGAGGATCCATCACCATGGCGACTGCGAGACCTCCATCTACATCCTGTCGGGCGAGGCGCGCTACACCTGGGGCCCGAGCGGGCTGGAGGACGAGATGAGCGCGCGAGCCGGCGACGTCATCTACATCCCGGCCGGCGAGATCCATGTCGAGGAGAACGCCTCGTCGCTCGAGCCGCTGGTCGTCGTCCTGACCCGGAACTGCCCCGATTCGCACGTCGTGTACCTCGACGGCGGCCCGGACGGCAGCGACGACGTCCCGGCGCCCTGCTGACCCGATGGCCGTCGGCTGGCGCGATCGAACGCTCCTGGACCTGCTGACCGAGCACGGTCTCGAGCTGAGCCCGGAGCACGCGTTCCCCGCGGACGGGTGGTCCGGCGCCACGTTCACGGGCCTTGTCGATCCGGTCGGCCGGCACTACGTCCTGAAACGCACCTCGCTCGCCACCGACTGGATCGCCCGCGCGACCCGTGACGACGACCTGCGCGAGGGCTGGCTCGCGGCCCGCCCGTTGGAGGCGATGGCGTGGCTGCCGCGCACGTCGATCGCCTATCTCGGCGCCGCGGCCGACGGGGATGGCGTGGCGATCCTCATGCCCGACCTGTCGACCGAGCTCATCGCCTGGGAACGACCCGGGCACGACCCGGTGATCGACGATCCCACGCTGCGCCGGGTGATCGAAGCGGTCGCGCGCCTGCACGCGATGCCCTGGAGCCGCGTGCTCGAGTCGGCGACCGAGCGCGAGGGCGAGCCGGCGCCACCGTGGTGCCCCCTGGCGGAGCGGCTCACGCTGCTGGCCCGGCCCGCTGCGGCCACGTATGCCGCGGCCGGCAATGCCGTCGGGCCACGGTTCCTCGCGGGCTGGGACGCCTTCGACCGGCGTGCGCCGGAGGCGGCGCGCGAGCTGGTCCACGGCCTGGGCCAGGACCCCGCTCCCCTGGTCGCGGCCATCGGGAAGCTGCCATCCGTCGGACTTCACGGTGACCTGAAGCTCGCCAACGTCGCGTTGTTGCCGGAGGACCGGGTCGGCTTCATCGATTGGCAGATGACGCTGCGGGCGCCCGTTGCGGTCGATCTTGGCTGGTTCCTGGTGTCCAACAGCGGCTCGCTCCCGGCAAGGCCGGACTCGATCGTCGCGGAATATCGACAGGCGCTCGAGTGGGACAGCGGCCGGTGGGGGTTCGGCGGGGATGCGAACGACTTCGCCGCCCTGACCGGCGACTGGGAGGCCCAGCTGGACCTGACCTGGATCGTCGGCCTGTTGCTGCGCGGGTGGCGCAAGGGACTCGACGCCGAAGCCGGCGTGGTCCTGCCGTCGCGGATCTCGGCGGCCGAGGACCTCGCCTGGTGGTCCAAGCGCGCGCTCGAGGCGGCCCAGCGCCGACTCTGACGCAGCATTGCGTCCGAGAGGCGCTGGCGTCGCGTGGGAAGCGACGGGGACGGGTCGAGGAGCCGCAGACGCCGACCTCGACGGGCTGGCGTCGCGTGGGGAGCGACGGGAGCGGGTCGAGGAGCGGCAGCCGCCGACCTCGACGGGCTGGCGTCGCGTGGCAGGCGACGGGAGCGGGCCGACCGCTGGTGCGGCACACTCCGACGAACAGGAGGTGCCTCGTGCCCAAGTCCGTCCCGCAACTCGCGGGCATCCCGCCGAGCGACTATCCGTTCTCGCAGGTCGTGGAGGCCAACGGCTTCGTGTTCCTGGCCGGTCAGGTCGGGGACGCACCCGGTGGCCACGGTGCGGTTCCGGGCGGCATCGAGCCTGAGACCCGCGCGATGCTCGACAACGTCCGTCGCCTGCTGGCCGCGGTCGGCCTGGGCTTCGCGGACGTGGTGAAGTGCACGGTCTACCTGCGCGACTTCAGCGAGTTCGCCGCGATGAACGCCGTCTACCGCGAGTATTTCCCGACCGAGCCACCGACACGAGCGACCGTCGGCGTGACCGCGCTCGCGTCCGACTACGGGGTCGAGATCGAGGTGCTGGCGGCCCGCTGACGCGCGGCGCACCGGACGGCCGATGCCCGCGTTGGCGCGCTCCGCGCGTTCGCTCACGCACGCTCCAGTGCGCTCGCTCTCGTGCTCACGCGCCGCCTTGACCTCGACCGTCCTGCGAGCCGCGCGGGTCTACCTCGTGACGACGAAGTCGTCGATGGCGACCATCGGGTGGCCCTTGGTCCCGACGACGACGATGGTGATCCGATGCTCGCCGGCGGCCTTCCAGCTGGCCTGGAAGAGCGTCGAGCGTGCGTCGAACGAGCGCCGGTACGCGTTCACGGTCTTGACGTACTTCCCGTCGACGTAGACCTTCGCCTGGCCGCGGGTCGAGCCCGTCGGGCCGTTCCACGTGACCTTCCTGCCCGTGAAGGAGAAGCTCGCGCTGGCGCCGGCCTTCGTGGCGTAGGCGACGCGATCGCCACCGTAGCCCCGATGGTTCGCGCGCTGCCATGAACCGGTGTAGTCGATGGCCGGGGAGCGTTCGTTCGCGGTCCAGCGGGCGGAGCTCTTGGGGGCCGCCACCTTGCCGCCCGCCTCGCGGTAGTAGCGCATGACCTTGGCGACGTAGCGTTTCGCGTAGCCCGACCATCCCGTGGTCCGAGAAGACCCCGTCAGCCACCAGTAGGCGACCCGCTTCCAGCTGCCGAGCCAGCGGTAGAGCGACGACATCTTGCCCGATGCCACCTTCTCCTGGTTCGTCGGCGTCTGGCGGGCATTCGCGTTGCCGAGGTACTGGCGCGCCCACGATGGCCAGTTCGAGGGCATGATCTGGTACTTGCCGTACGCGCCGGACGATGCGTTCCTGGCGTAATAGTTCCCGCCGGACTCGATTCGGCCGACGGCGACCTTGAATTTCGCCAGACCGGGTGGGGCCTTGGCGGCCATGGCCGCGGAGCTCGTAGCGGTGAGGACCAGGATCGTCGCGAGGGCAGCGACGAAGACCGCGCTTCGGCGGCCGGACAGGACTCGCAATATGGCTCCTTCCTACCGGATCGATATGGTGAGCGCATCGAACGTCGGCCCGGTCGGGGACGGACGATTACCACGGGGGCCCGCGGACTGGGCTCTCCGGCAACGACTCGGATCCGGACCGGGATGGCGACGGTGGGCGCCGGCCTCCCGGGGGTCGCCCACGATAGGGCCACACGACGGTCAGGGCAAGGGGTCGGACGAAACCTTCTGGACGTGGCTCTCCAGGAACGCTGCGACCCGGTCGAGCGCATCGTCGAGCATCGGCATGACCCCGTGGCCCAGCTTGGGGTAAGTAACGAGCTCCGCCGGCCCGCCAAGCCTCGGCACCGCAGCACGCAACAGGTCGATCCTGGCGAATGGGTCGGATTCGCCCGACAGGAGCAGGACCGGGCACGTGATCTGCGGCCAGTGGCTCGTCCTGGCCTCCGCCTTGTCGGGGGAGCCGGGCGGATGGAGCGGGTAGCTGAACAGCACGAGGGCGGCGTACGGCGCCCCGGATCCGGCCGCGGCGAGACTGGCGACGCGACCACCGAAGGACTGACCGCCGACGACGACCCACGGCTCACTCGGGACGACCGCGCGAAACGCCGGAACCGCGTCTTCCGCGCGCCGGCGTGGCAGGTCGATGGCGGTCGCCGCGATGCCCCGGGTCTGGAGGCCGTTGACGTAGGGTGTCATGCTGGCGGCCGACCCAGACGCCCCGTGCCCCAGGAAGCAGTGGAGATCCATATCGACAGCGTAGCGGTCCGGTAGGCCCATCGGCTGGCCGCACTGGACCTTCGAGACCGCGGCGTCTCGGGCCGGCTGATCAGCGTGACGTTGATCGGATCGCCCGGAACGACGAAGGTGTCGGGTTCGGTGTTCCGTTCCGTGTTCAACGCCAGTCGACCCAGCGACGATCCATCCATGCGAAGCACGCTCTTCGACCTCGAGCCGGTGCCGTGACCATCCTCGGATGACCGATGGGCTCGAGCGGTGCTGGTGGTCGGGGGCGGCCGGCGCCGGCGCGGATCCGCGCATGATCGCGTACCACGACGAGGAATGGGGCGTGCCCTGTCACGACGACATCGAGCTCTTCGAGCGGCTTGCACTGGAGTCGTTCCAGGCCGGGCTGTCGTGGTCGACGATCCTCAACAAGCGCGAGGCGTTTCGGGCGGCGTTCCGCGGGTTCGAGCCGCGGGTCGTGGCGGCCTTTGACGACACCGACCGGGCCCGGCTGATGGCCGACGCCGGGATCGTCCGGAACCGCGCCAAGATCGACGCGACGATCGGCAATGCCGCGGCCTTCCTGGCCACCGCGGCCGAGTTCGGGTCGTTCGATGCATATCTCGACTCGGTGGTTCCGTCGCCACCCGCACGACTGCCAGACACAGCGACGGTCGCGGACATGCAAGCCACGACGCCCTTGTCTGATGCGCTGTCTGCGGACCTTCGTCGACGCGGATTCCGGTTCGTCGGCTCGACGATCGTGTACGCGTTCATGCAGAGCGTCGGCCTGGTCGACGACCACCTGCCGGGTTGCTTCCGCTACGGCGTGACACGCTAGCTGTCACAGGCCGCTCCGACACTCCGGGTCAGGTCAACCCGAAGCGAGGAGTCCACACCCGAGATGATCACCATCGAATGCCCGCTCTGCGCGGGCGAGGCCAGCACCGACGAGGCGCTGACGCTGCTCACGTGCGACGGCTGCGGCATCGCTGCCGAGGTCGCGCCTGATCCTTTCGTCGCGCTCGAGGCCGTCGCCTAGACCGTCGGGGGCAGCGCGGTGCCGTAGCATCTGGTCGATGGATCAGGCGACTGCGACCGTGGCGATCCTCGAGGCCGGGCGCCGGCTGGGGGCTCGCGGGCTGATCTCGGCCGGCGAGGGGAACCTCTCGATCCGACTCGATGACGACCGCCTCCTGATCACGCCGAGCGGGCGGCGCAAGGACGAACTCGAAGCGGACGACCTCGTCGTGGTGCCTCGGGCATCAGGCGTTCCGGCTGGAGGCCACGCACGGTCGCCCACGGGCCTCGGGCCATCCTCGGACCTGGCCGTCCATCTTGCTGTCCACGCCGCGCGGCCGGAGGTCGGCGCGGTCGCCCACGCTCACCTGCCGGCATCGATGGGGCTGACGCTCGCCGGCGAGGTCCCCGATCCGGGCGCCCTGCCCGAGACGGCCCTGCTCCTCCCCCGGCTGCCCTTCGTGAGGTTCGGCGAGATGGGCAGTGCCGATCTTGCGGGCAGGATCGCGGCGGCGCTCACGGATGAGCCTGCGCCGTTCCCCGGCGCCGCCCTCCTCGAGCGGCACGGAGCCGTATCGGTCGGCCCGGACCTCGTCACGGCGGTCGATCGGCTCGAGCTCATCGAGGTCCTGTGCCGGGCATGGGGCGACGCACTGCTGCTGCGGGCGGCGCGCGCCGCGGTGGATCGAGCGGGGTAGCATCGGAGATTCCCAGATGGTCGCTCGCTGCTTCGCCGAGGACTACGCGGACGAGGCGCCTGCCCACCGGGGAGAGGCGGTGCGGGGCCGCGCCGAGGTACGTGCCAGCTTCGCTCGCATGTTCGCGTCGATGCCGGACGTCATGCGACGATCATCCGGCTGGCGGAACGGGGACGACGAGGTGTGGATGGCATGGCGGTTGTCTGGGACTCGTGACCATGGGACACCCACGATCCCCGCGCCTGGCGGCCACAGCTCGAAGGCCTCGCGGACCAGTTCACGGTCATCGCGACTGGGCGGACGCTCGGTCTCGGCCCCAGGGAGTACGGCCGTGCGCGACCTTCAGACCAGTGCGAGGATGGGCGAGACCGGATTCGAGGCGTGCAGGCCACGACAGCGACAGAATCCCACACCGCCGTCTGTTGGGCGTTGAGGCAACGCTCGCATTGTGAGAGGAGAACGGAACGCGTGACTGAGAACGTCAGCGAAAGCGAGAACCCGGCGATCCCGAGCCCTACTCCGAAGGTGTCTCGGCCGAACTCGAACCGGGACTGGTGGCCGAATCAACTGGATCTGCAAGTTCTCCACCAGCACTCGCCCCTCTCCGTTCCGATGGACGAGGGCTTCAGCTACGCAGAAGAGTTCAAGACCCTCGACCTCGACGCGGTGAAGCGCGACCTGATCGAGG
>CAZFXH010000278.1:0-1592 GCA_964522905.1 uncultured Anaerolineaceae bacterium | reverse complement strand
TTCATCGGGTACGTCGGCCTGTGGCCCGCCGATGACCTCGCCGGCGCCGGAGCCGTCGAGGTCGGGTGGCGCCTGGCACGGGATCACTGGGGCCATGGGTACGCCACGGAGGCGGCGCGCGAGGCACTTCGCTTCGGCTTCGAGCAGGTCGGGCTCGACGAGATCGTCTCGTTCACGGTCCCGCAGAACGCGCGGTCACGGCGAGTGATGGAGCGCATCGGGCTGCAGCACGACCCGTCCCGCGACTTCGATCATCCACGCGTGGACCCGGCGACGCACCCGGAGCTCGTGCGGCACGTGCTGTATCGGCTGAGGCGCGCCGCATGGCTCGCCCGGAACGTGGCGAACGTCAGCCGACCGTGACCTCGGCCTCGCGTTGGAGGACGAGCCGCGCCACGACCGCCTGGGTCAGTTGCCAGGCCTTGGCCGGCTGGGGCGCCCGGATGCGGACCTGGTTGCTCGCGAACGTGACATCGGACGGTCGTACCCCGGGCAACCCGCCGTCACCGAGCAAACGCATCGCAGCGGACCGAGTCAGCGACGCGCCGAATCGCACCACCAGCCAGCCATCCTCGCGCGAGATCGAACCGATGCCCGCGGTCTCCGCCGCCAGCCGCAGCTCGGCGACCTCGACGAGGCGCGAGACCGGGGCGGGCGGCGGCCCGAACCGGTCCGTGACCTCCTGGCGGAACGCCGCGATGTCGCCGGGTGTGCGCGCCTTCGCGAGCCGTCGATACAGCTCGAGCTTCTGCGCTTCGTCGGGGACGTAATCGTCCGGCAGGTGCGCATCGATCGGCAGGTCCAGCACGGCTTGCGGCGTCTCGACGATCGGGGCGCGGCCCTCGCGCTGCGCCTTCTGGCCCTCGACCGCCTCGGCCAGCATCCGGGAGTAGAGATCGAAGCCGACCGCGGCCATGTGCCCGGACTGCTCGCCGCCCAGGATGTTGCCGGCTCCGCGGATCTCGAGGTCCGACAGCGCGATCTGGAAGCCCGCTCCGAGCTCGGACGCGTTGAAGATGGCCTGCAGCCGCTTGCGTGCCTCGTCCGACAGCCGCTCCCGGCGCCGGTAGAGCAGGTAGGCGTAGGCCCGGCGCGACGACCGGCCGACCCGCCCGCGAAGCTGGTACAGCTGCGCCAACCCGAGCGTGTCCGCGCGATCGATGATGATCGTGTTCGCGTTCGGGATGTCCAGGCCGGACTCGATGATCGTCGTGCAGACGAGCACGTCCGCCGCCCCATCGGCGAAGGCGATCATCACCTTCTCGAGGGCGCCCTCCGGCATCTGGCCGTGCCCCACGACGAAACGCGCGTCGGGAAGCAGGCGCCGGAGCTGCTCGGCCTGCGCCTCGATCGTCTCGACCCGGTTGTGGACGTAGAAGACCTGCCCACCACGGTCAAGCTCGCGCAGGATCGCGTCGCGGACGAGACCGGCGGACGCCTCGGCGACTCGGGTCTGGATCGGCAGCCGGTCCTCCGGGGGCGTCTCGATGACGCTCAGGTCGCGGATGCCGGCCATCGCCAGGTTCAGCGTCCGCGGGATCGGGGTCGCCGACAGGGTGAGCACGTCGACCTCCCGACGGAGCTGCTTGAGC
>CAZFXH010000277.1:0-2141 GCA_964522905.1 uncultured Anaerolineaceae bacterium | reverse complement strand
CTGGGCGAGGCCGAAGCGGTCGGCTCCCTGGATGACCATCATCGTCGCGGCCGGCACATCGACCCCGACCTCGACGACGGTCGTGCCCACGAGCACGTCCAGCTCGCCGTCCCGGAATCGCGTCATCTCGGCGTCTCGTTCCGCGGGCTTCATCCGCCCGTGGACCATGCCCACGCGGAGCGGGTCGAGCAACGCGCCCAGGCGGACGGCCTCGGTCTCGGCGGCCACGGCACCCTCGGCCTCGTCGCCGCCTTCCTCGATGAGCGGGACGACGACGAACGTCGAATGGCCGAGCGCGGCTTCATCGCGGACTTTCCGCCAGGTCCCTTCCAGCTCGTTCGGGCGGCGGATGCCGGTCCGGATCTGGACGCGACCGGCGGGCGGCGTTCGAAGGTCGGCGACGTCGAGGTCGGCGTAGAGGACCTGGCCGAGGGTTCGCGGGATCGGCGTCGCGGTCATGAGCAGCACGTGCGGCGATCGGCCGCCGGCCTTCGCCTCGAGCTGGCCTCGCTGGTCCACGCCGAAGCGGTGCTGCTCGTCGATGATGACTAGGCCCAGGTCCGCGAACGAAACGGCTTCCTGGATCAGCGCGTGCGTGCCCACGACGACGAGCGCCTGCCCCGACGCGATCGCCTCGAGCGCCTTCGCCTTCACGTCGGCCTTGAGCGAGCCGGTCAAGAGCGTCACGCCGATCCCGACCCCCTCGAGCAGGGCACCGACCGTCTCGAGGTGCTGGCGGGCCAGCAGGTCCGTCGGGGCGAGCAAGGCGCCCTGCAGACCGGCCCGGGCGGTGGCCGCGAGGGCGTAGGCGGCCACCGCGGTCTTGCCGGACCCCACGTCGCCCTGGAGCAGGCGGAGCATCGGCGTCGGCCTCGCGATGTCCTCGCGGATGGCCACGATCGCCGAGTCCTGGTCCGCGGTCAGCTCCACGGGCTGGTCCACTCGCGCCCCGATGGCATCCACGATCGCCGTCCTGACCGCGTCGCTCGCCTCGTCGTCGAGGGTCACGACGGGCGCCGCGTCGCGGACGCGCTGACGGCGCCGCTGGACCATCCCGAGCTGGAGGGCCAGCAGCTCGTCGAAGGCGAGCCGCTCCAGGGCGGCGTCGCGGCCTTCGAAGGTCTCGGGGTAGTGCGCTTCCTCGATGGCCCGGGCGATCGGCACGAGCCGCTCGTCCGCCAGGATCGGGGCCGGCAGGTATTCGGGGTAGGCGTGCCCGGCCTTATCGAGCGCCTCGCGGATCGCGCTCCGGAGTCGGGCAGCCGGCAGGCCTGCCGTGAGCGGATACACGGGAACGATACGGCCCGCGTGGAGGACCTCCGTCTCCCCGGCCAGCACCTGGAACTCCGGGTTGTCGAGGGTCAGCTTCCGTCCGAAATGCTTGATCTTCCCGGACACGACGACCTCACCGCCGACCGGCAACCGACGCTCGATGAAGCGCCGGCCGAACCAGGTCGCGTCGATCGACGCGCCCGTGTCGTCCTCGAGCCGAGCGATCGTGCGCTGGATGCGTCCCCGGAAACCCGGCTCGACCCGGACGTCGCCGACGGTCGCCTGGACCGACACGACCACGCCATCCTGCTCCATGTACAGCTCACGGATCGTGCGCATCTCGCGCAGGTCGTCGTAGCGACGCGGGAGGTGGAACAGCAGGTCGCGGACCGTGTAGAAGTCGAGGCGGATGCCTGCGCGGCGCAGCTGGGCGCCGGCGGCCAGACCCGACTTCGCGAGGGGGGTGTCGAGCAGCTCGACGGGGTCGGTGGGCGGAGGGGGACCCGGCGGAGCCTTCCTGGCGATCGCGATCCGTGCCATCGCCCGCCCTATTCCGCCGAGATGAGATACCGGTAGAAGGGCTGGCCACCGTGCCGGACCTCGATCTCGGCGCCGGACGCGACCGTGCCGATCTTGCGGGCCATCGCCTCGGCCTCGGCGAGGTCCGCGCCGTCGCCGTAGAAGAGCGTGACGAGCTCGTAGCCGGGCTTCAGCGCCTTCATCGCCGCGAGGACGGCCTTCTCGCGGTCGCCGTCGACGGCGATGAGCCCATCGTCGGGATCGAGCGCGATGGTCTGCCCGCGTTTGACCTTGCGGCCGCCGATCTTGGCGTCACGCACTGCCTCGGTGACGACGAGGCTCTGGATCGC
>CAZFXH010000276.1:0-12790 GCA_964522905.1 uncultured Anaerolineaceae bacterium | reverse complement strand
TGCCACCGACCGACTTCACGATCGGCATCGACGAGCCGGCCGTCGTCGCCGAGCGCGCCCGGCGGGCCGCCGATTTCCCCGCGCTCAAGATCAAGTGCGGCGGCCCGTCCGACCTGGCAACGCTCCGGGCGGTCAGGGAGGTCTTCGCCGGTCCGATCCGCGTCGATGCGAACACCGGCTGGTCGCGGGATGACGCCGAGACCCTCCTCCCCGAGCTCGTCGACCTCGGGGTGGAACTCATCGAGCAGCCGTTCCCGGCGCGCGCCTACAAGGATCTCGCCTGGCTCCAGGAGCGCTCGACGCTGCCGATCGTGGCCGACGAGAGTGCGGTCGCGGAGGAGGATCTCGAGGCGCTCGTGGGTGTCGTCGCCGGCGTGAACGTGAAGCTCGCTAAGTGCGGCGGCATCGGCCCGGCGAAGCACATGCTCGAGCGCGCCCGCGAGCTCGGCTTTCGGACGTTCCTCGGCTGCATGGAGGAGACGTCCGTCGGGATCGCCGGGTCAGCCGTCGTCGCCTCGCTCGCCGAATGGGTCGACCTCGACGGGAACCTGTTGCTGGCGGACGATCCGTTCGAGGGGCTGGAGCTCGGTCCGGACAAGCGTTGGCGCCTGGCCGACCGGCCGGGGCTGGGGCTGACCCGCCGCGAGACTTGACATCTCTGACCGCCGCCCCTGGTGGCCTGGGGTGGGGTCCTGCACGTTCCGCACGCCTGTTCGGCGAACGCCCGTTCGTGTGGAAAAGTTGGTGGACGAAGTGGTGGACAAGCCCCCTTCCGGGTCGGGGCCGACCGGCCTAGGATGTCGGGATACCGGCCACCAAGCGCCCCAGGGAGGATGGGTCGGTTCCCAGGAGGGCTGATCTTACCGTCCGTCGCGGGGTCGACGACCGGCCGGCCTGGTTCTACGACGCCGAAAGACCGAGCGCGCGCGGGCATTGGCGCCCCCGCACGCCCAACATCGAAGGGAGGGCATGCCATCGATGGACCTGCGCACCGCCACCACGCGAGACCCTGACCCGGAGGCGGTCGAGTTCATTCGGTTCTGCTACCGCCGCCGACGCGTGGGCTGGCCCGAGCTCTATGACGAGATGTGTGCTGTCGCCGCTCGCGGCCTCTTCCGCGGTCTCGTGACCGACGATCTCGCCGCTCACGGGATCGGTTTCAGTCTCTTCGACACACCGGCGCTGGCGGCCCTCGCAGCAAGCATCGTCGTCGAGGAGCAGGCGGCCCGCCGGCCGGTGACGGTCGTGATCGCGCCCGTCGCCGAGGCGGTTTCGCCCGAGGCCCCGGTCGACATCCCGTCGAACGAGTCGCCGTTGGACGTGGTGATCGCTCGACAGCCGGTCGAGCCCACCCGAGCCATCGAGACACCCGTCCGTCTCGTCGCGGTGCCTGCCGGGGCCTGATACCGGCGAACGCACTCATCACGAGAAGCCTCGCCCGGGGGCCCCCGACCGAGCGAGGCTTTTCGTTTGCCCGAACGGCGCGCCTAGGCCCGGATCCGGCGCCTCGCCATCTCACCCTCGATCTGGCGCTCCGCCTCGACGTATCGGTCGATCTGCTCGCGGAGTTCGTTCGCCTCGGGGGCGTAGAGGTGGACCTGCTGCTGGAGGATGTACGAGAGCCGCCGGCTGGTCATCCGGACATGGTCGAGATTCTTCATCAGGACGAGCGGATCCATCGCCGCAAGGTCCGACGGGTGGTACATCTGCTGCATGGCCGCATTCTATGGGTCCGGGCCGGGCCCGCGCGCCCGCTCGTGCACGCTTCGTCAGCGCCCGGGTCCGCGTGGTCAGCCCCCGGACTTGAGCTCCGCCAGCCGCGCCTCAACCTCGAGCTCGTCCTCATCCGACTCGAGCGAGGCGAACTGCTCGTCCAGGGACGAAGCGGCGACCTCCTCGCGGCCGCGGACCTGCGCCTCCTGACGTCGGATCCGCTCCTCGAAACGGGAGATCTCACTGGTCGGATCCATGACCGACGCGCTCTGGAGCGACGCCTGGACCTGACTCTGCGCCTGGGCCATCTTTGCGCGACTGACCAGCTCATCGCGCTTGTTGACCAGATCCTCACGCTTGGCACGGAGCTTGTTGAGGCCGTCCTTGAGCTTGTCGGCGAGCTCGGTCTGGGAGGCGACCTGGGTCTCGAGCGCCGTGGCGGTCCCCTCGAAGCTTACCTGGCGCCGCAGCGCGATCTTGGCAAGTTCGTCGAATCGATCGGCCTCGGCCGTGTTGCCCTGCGGGCGGAGCTCGTCCGCGCGACGTGAGGCGGCCTTGGCCTTGTCGAGCCACTCGGCGGATGCGGAGCGAGCCTCCCGGGCATCGTCCTCGCTCAGGCGCAGGTTGCCGATGGTCTGGGCGACGGCTTCCTCTGCCTCGGCGATGTTGTTCGTGAAGTCGCGGACCAGCTGGTCCAGCATCTGCTCCGGATCCTCGGCGCTGTCGAGGATCGCGTTGATGTTGGCCCGGACGAGCTGCCCCACGCGTCCGAGGATCGAGGTCTGTGCCATCGGTCGTCTCTCCTTGAAGGTCGGTTCGTGTCGATACGGTACGGCCCGTCGGCCGCCCGCGCAAAGGCGCTGGATCTACCAGCGGCCGCCGCGTCCCCGACCGCCGCCGCCGCCGCCGAATCCGCCTGAGCCGAATCCACCGCCACCGCCCCACCCGCCGCCCAGCCCACCGCCGAGGCCACCGAGGCCGCCGCCACCACGCCGACCGCCGGACCCCCACGGCGATCCACCCCAGCCACCGCCGCCACCACCGCGGATGACTCCGCCGATCACGCCGCCGAGGATCTGGCCGAGGATCTCCGCGGTCGCATCGCCGCCGCCGCCCGCGCGCTGACCCCAGCCGGGCCCGCCCTGGTCCCAATCGTCGAAGTCCGACTGCGCCAGGCGGTACGCCTCATGGGCGAGTGACTGGGCGCGACGCGCGGCCTCCAGGGCGCCCGCCGGGTCGCTCGCGGCCAGGGCGGATGCCTCGGCGACCAGCCGGTTGGCCTCGGCCAGGCGTGTCCTCGCCGTGTCGCCGACCCCTCGGCGTCGCGAGGCGACGAATGTCGCGGCGCGGTCCACCTCGGCGCTCGCGGTCCGGATCGACGACTCCGCCGCGGTCACGAGGCGGGCTCGAGCCTCTGCGGCGTCCCGGGCCGCGAGCAGCAGCTCGTCGGCCTGCCGGTGCGCCTCAGTCGCTTGGCGCAGTGTCTCGATCGGATCCGCGGGACGGGCGCCAGCGGCTTCACGTGCTTCCTCGAGCGTGCGCTCGGCGTCGCGGAGTCGTGCTCCGATCCCAGCGCCACCGACCGCTTCCGATCCGCCGACCGTTTCGACGCCACCGTGGGCAGACAGCGCAGCGCGTGTGTCACGAAGGTCACGTTCGGCTTCGGCCAGCTCTTCGGGGATCCGTCGTTCGGCCTCAGTGATCTCGGCGGCCAGCTTGTCGATCGCGTCGAGGAGCGCCGCCGCACCGGTCACCCCTTCGAGCGCTTCGCGTGTGGCGATCGCCACATCGGACCGATCCCCGCGACTCATCGCTCCGCTCCCGACGATCACGGCGTTCCGCGCGCCCGCGAGGCCCTTCTCGGCCTCCTCGACATCCCCGGCGGCAGGTTGCCAGGCAGGCTGGGCGTAACGTTGGAGACCCGCCATCGTCGCGCGCGCCGCCGGGAGCCGGTCTTCGACCCCTTCGATCCGCGCGGGCAGCGCCACCAGGGTCGCCGGTGCGTCGCGCTCGAGGTCACGGAGCTGCCGGATGCGTTCCGTCTCCTGGTCGAGCGTCGCCTGTGCCCGTGTCGTGCGCTCGACGATCTGACGGAGCATCACGTCCCGTGTCGCCGCATCCTCCGGAACGTCGTCGTCAAGCCGCTGCCGGACCGTGAAGGCCCCACGCAACTCCTCCTGCGCCACCCCCACGGCGGCTCGGAGCTGGGTGACCTCTTCGCGGCCGTACTGAGCCTCCGCGAAATCGACCTCCTGTCGGGCGTCCCGGATCCGCTCGTCCGTGGCGATGAGCAGGGCATTGGCCTGGCGGGCGAGTGCGGCGCCGGAGAGCGCCTCCTGTCCAGGCGTCGTAGCCGGGCCGGGCGGCGTCGACGCCACGCCTGGCCGACCGCCCTTCCATCGTCGGTACATGAGATATGCGCCGCCACCGATCAGGGCGAGTGCAAGGATCGGTCCAAGTCCGATCCCACCGCCGGCGCCGTCGGTCCCGGGATCCGTCGGCGTCACCGTCGCTCCGGGACCGGGCACGATCGGTCCCTCCGTGGGCGGGTCCGCGTCCGCGGCATCTCCGATCGCCTCGACGGTGGCTACCGCCGCGGCTCCGAAGTCGCCCTCCCGCAGGGCGGGCTCCAGCGTCCCGCCGATGATCTCGTCGAGCTCGTCGTCAGTGATCCCCTCGAGGCCGTCCGAGACCCAGATGTAGTCGGTCCGATCCTCGATGGCGACCAGCAGGAGCGCGTCGTCGACGCCGAGGGAGTTGGTGGCCGCTGTCTGGGAGGCGTACTCGGCGGTCGGGACCCCGTCCGTCGAGGTCACGAACAGGACGAACACCTGGACGCCATCCTCCTGCAGGGTTCGATCGATGGCGTCGGCGATCTCGTCCTCGCTGCCGGCGAGCGCCCCGCTCGTATCGGTGACCGGGCCTTCGAGCGCGATGATGTCCTCGGCCAGCACGCCGGGCGGCGTCACGGCCAGGAGTGCTGCGAGGGCAACGGAACCCGCGATGGCCCTGAGCATGACGCCGCCGCTCGGGCTACCGCGCCAAATCGCGAAGGTGGGTCTCACCCGGTCATCGTATCGACTCGGGGGACCGGTCGCCGACGACTCAGATGGCGCGCAGCGACTGCGGCGGCCAGGCCCAGTCGATGTCGAGCGAGGCGCTTGCGAGGGCGCGCCGGCGGCCTGCTTCGGTGGCCCCCAGGACGAGGATACGGTCGGTCTTCGTGGCGCGGCCTGCTTCGGCGCCCCACAGCTTCGTCATCTTGCGGAGCGCCGCGACGTCGTCGAGGGCGACACCAGCGAGTCGATAGCCCTCGGGCTCGGCCGCCTGCTCCCAGGCGCGCTCGGCGAGGCCCACGCCGCCCTTGATGCGCCGTCCGCGGTCCGTTTCGACATCGCCAATGACGAGCACGACCACTGCGTCGTCCGAGAGGACCGGGCGCAGCCCGGCCAGGACGTCACGGAGGAAGGCGAGGTACGGCTCTCGGTGGTGGGCGTCATCAAGCGTCGCGTCGATCTCGCGGGCGTCGAACCCCAGAAACCACGTGCGCAGCCAGTTGTAATAGCCGTACTTGACGACCCGCAGATAAGGGGGCGACGTGACCACGAGCCTGGCCCGCTGCGGTCGACCCAGGTCGCGCAGCGCCTCGCGCGCGCGGGGGGCGACGTCGCGTGCATCGCCCAGGAGGGCGACGCCCTCGATCGGGGGAGGGGGCTGGCGAAAGAGCCGGTCGAGCTTGGCGGCCAGCCCGTCGAAGACGTCGCGCTGAGGCGAGGCGAACGCGGTCCGTGCCGCGAACTCGCGAACGTAGCGCGGGGCCATGCTGAAGGTGTTCGGCATGAGCTCGGACAGGTAGCTCGCGCTCTTGCCGTGGAGGATCCCGGTGATCGCCGCGGCGAGGAACGCGTCGGTCCGATCGGCCAGCCCAAGCGACGTCCGCACGAACAGTAGTTGGGCGAGCGTGTCCGGGTGGAAGGCAAGCGCCACCTCGCTGGGGACGGTCTCGTCCCTGCCCGCGGCTTCGCGCGACCCGGCTCGCGGGACGAGCGTGCCGCCCGAATCGGACATCACCCGCCGGGCGAGCACCGCCCAGAGTGTCGTCTCGGCGTACCATGCCAGCCGGAGCTGGGTGAGGCGCGTTGTCGCCGCCGCTCGGGTCGCCGGGCGGACTTTGGACGCGGTCAACAGGTGGGCGAACGGGTTGAGATCGTTACCGACGCCGATCCGACCCTCGGCGCAGGCCTGAAGCGGGGTCGTGCCGCGTCCCGAGAACGGATCCAGGACCACGTCGCCCGGCCTGGAGTAGCGCGCGATGAACGCATGGGTCAGGGCAGCCGGAAAGCTCGCGAGATACGAGCACATCGGGTGGAACGAGTGGCCCCACAGGCGTTGCTGGTCCTTCCACTCGGGTGCGAGCGATATGACCGGCAGCTCGAGCGGGAGCTCCAGGGCGAGCTGGCCCACCGCCGCGGCGCGAGCGGGCGCTCGGTTGAATCCGGGTCCGGCCGACATCGGCGGATCGATACCTCGCTGACCCGCACGCCGATCACCGGTCGGCGCGATGGGGCGCGGAGCATAGCACGGGCGATTCGCGGTTTCAGCTGGCCCTGGGCCGTCAGCAGGGGTAGGCTATCGGCAGGTACGAGGGTCATGCGGAACCGGGCCGACGCCCGGGTTCCAGGGAGGCGGTCACCACTGACTCCGTGGGGCTCGGTCCCTCCCCGGCCCCGTCCCCACCGTCCGGCCATCGCCGGCGAAGGGGCCACCTCGCACCTGACCAGCCCGCCGCCTCCGGCATGTCCGGGGTCACGGCGGGCTTCCTGCGGATGGCCACTGATCTCGTGCACGACGATGAGCGGGGACCATCGTACTGGGGCCTTGTGCGGTCCGGGGTGGTAGCGTCCGGCCATGACTGGTCCGAGGGGCGCCTGGCAGTCGGTTCGACTCCGACCCAGGCTAGCGATCTTCTCCGGCGTACTTGCGGCGATATTGGTCGTCGTCGGTTCCCTGGTGGCGCTGACGCCTCGCGCCGCCCCGCAACAGGCCCTCGCCGCGCCTCCGCCGTCCGCGACCAGTCCTTCCCCAGCACCCACGACGGTCCCGGCGACCCCATCACCGACAGCGACCCCGGAACCGACGCCGAGCCCCACGCCTGGGATCCCATCGCTTCTCGGCACGGACGGGCGACTGACGATCCTGCTCCTTGGGTCGGACTACCGGCGCGGCCACCCAGGCAATCGCACCGATACCATCATGGTCATCTCCGTGAACCCGACGAATGGCGCGGTCGCGGCCGCCAGCATCCCGCGCGACGCCGTCGCGTTCCCGCTCCCCGACGGAACGAAGTTCGCGCCAAAGATCAACGAGCTCTATCAGCGCTACGTCTCCCAGATGGGCGAGGCGAAGGCGGGCCCTGCGATGTCGCGAACGATCGGACGAGCGCTGCGGGTCGAGATCGACAACTACGTCGTGATCGGGTTCGAGGGCGTGAAGCGCCTGGTCGACGCCGTCGGGGGCGTCGATGTGGTCCTGAACAAGGCCGTCCGAGACCCGGCGTACTGGTTGTCTGCGACGAAGCGGGGGGTCAGTTTTCCCGCCGGCAAGAACCACCTCAACGGTGAGCGCGCCCTGATCTTCGCGCGGACCCGCAAGGGCGACAATGACTTCGAGCGTGCCCGACGGCAGCAAAAGCTCCTGGCCGCGGCGGTCGGGTCGGTCCGCAAGGTCGGCCTGCTGCAGCTCCCGGAGCTGATCTCCATCGCCAGGGAGTATGTCAAGACCGATCTGCCGCTGGCCCAGGCTCCCCAGATCTTCGACATCGTCGAATCGGCGAAGACGAAGAAGGCGACGGGAATCGTCTTCGGACCGAGAAAATGGGCGCAGTCAACCGGCGGCGCGTCGTTCGCTCTCAAGATCGACGTGGTCCGTGAGTGGACCGCGCGGTGGATGGGCCCGGTCAAGTCGGCCGCCGACGCCCCCTGAGCGAGGTCCCCTTCGGTCGTGGCCAGCGAATCGGCTGCCGCCAGTTCACGTTCAATGACGGGTCGCTAGACTCCTGCCGCGGTCCCCGTAGCTCAGTGGACAGAGCAACCCAGCGATTGCCGCCGCCGCGGAGCCGCTCGTCGACGACTCGGACGTCAGCGCCGCGACCCAGGGCGAGGAGGAGACCGAGGGCGAAATCGTCGCCGCCTGACAGCTAGTCCGAACGTTCCACGAGCGAGGCGGCGGCGGTCTCCCCTCCCCGCCGCCGCCCGCTCACATCGCGGTCAACGACTGTCGCGCCACCGCGTCAGTTCTTCCGCTCGCCGTCTTCGCCCGGAAGGGGCCGATTCGAGACGAGCCCGCACGTGCGCTGGAGTAGTGTGTGACGCATCGTGTCGCGCTGGAGCGCGGGGCGAGCGTCGTCATGAGAGGGCCCGATGGCCGATGATCTGGCACTAGAACTGTCCGAGGCGGGAGCCGATCCCGCGCGGCTCGAGGAGCTGACGACGAGGCTCCGCTCTGAGTTGCTCGACCTCGACGTCAACGACGTCGAGCGAGTCAGCGCAGGCAACGCACCGGAAGGAAGTAAGGCGATCGAGTTGGCGGCGGTCGGCGCTCTGATCGTGACGATGGAGCAGTCAGGGCTCCTCCTGGCCAAGGTCGTGAGCACTATCCGCGAGTGGCTGAAACGCGATCCTGAGCCGACCCGGGCCGTAAAGATCACGCTGGGCGATCAGACGATTGAGCTGACCGCGGCATCAAGCGACCAACAGGACAGGCTCGTCGCGGAGTTCATCCGCGCCGCGGGCAGTGGCAAGGATGCCAGGTAGGCGTCTCGCCCTGATCGTCGCGATCGACGAATACGACGACGCTGGGCTCGACACCTTGCGGGCTCCGGCCGACGATGCCGAAGCGCTTGCCGCAGTCCTCGGCGATTCGGAGGTTGGCGCCTTCGAGGTCACTACGCTCCGCAACGAGACCCATTGGACGATCGGTCAGCGCGTCGAGGAGTTGCTGGGCGAGGCAAGGTTGGACGACTTCGTGCTCCTGCACTTCTCGTGCCATGGGATCAAGGACGATGCTGGAGAGCTCTATCTCGCCGCGAAGAACACTCGGCCCAGTCTCCTCGCCACGACTGCCGTCGAGGCGACGCTGATCAACCGGCTAATCCGGCGAAGCCGCTCGCAGCGGATCGTTTTGCTGCTCGACTGCTGCTTTGGCGGTGCATTCGAGCGTGGAATGACGGCCCGTGCGACAACAGCGGTCAACGTCGCCGACCAGTTTCAGCAGCGCGATCAGGACCTTGGAGGCGGACGAGGCCGGGTCGTGATCACGGCCTCGAGCGCGATGGAGTTCGCCTTTGAAGGATCGGATCTCGCCGATGCCGGGAGTCCGAGGCCATCCGTCTTCACCGGGGCACTCGTCGAAGGCCTCAAAAGCGGGGCAGCGGATCGTGACAACGACGGCAAGTTCTCGCTCGGCGAGGTCTATGACTATGTCTTCGACCGCGTCCGCGGAGTCTCTCCGAACCAGACGCCGAGCAAGTTCGAGTACGGCGTCGAGGGCGATTTCGTCCTCGCCAGGAACCCGAACTGGACCGTCACGCCCGGATCGATTCCTCCGAAGCTGCTAGAGCTCGCGATCGACCCGTACGCGCCGACTCGGTTCGGCAGTGTGGCCGACCTCGCGCGACTGGCCGGCGGCGCGGATCTGGCAACCGCGGCCGCGGCATGGCGGCAGCTCGGGCTCATGGTCAACGATGACAGCCGCCAAGTGGCGGCTGCCGCATCCGCGGCGCTCGACGACCTTGCCCTCCGCGTTTCCGCCGCCTCAGTCGACCTGGGCGAGTTGAAGGTCGGGGCACGATCCCCCTCCACCGAAGTGAAGATCGAGGGTCCACCTCTCGCCGCCGCTTCACGCGTGGAGTCTTCGCAACCGAACGTTCGTATCCGCCGAACCGATCGAACGCTTCACGTCGAGGTTGACACCTCGAAGGCCGGTCGGGTCGAGGGCCACTTGAAGATCGACGGCCCGGCCGGCTCGGTCGACGTCCCTGTCACCGCCGTCGTCGTTGGCGACGCTGCGGTTGCACCGATCCGCTCCTCGGTCCCGCTGGCGGCTGCCGCTGCCTCCGAACGCACTAACGCGGCTGAAGCTGTTGTAACGCCAACGTTCCCTGACCCAACCCTCTCGCCGACACAATCGCCAGCGACCGCAGCCGAACCGGATTCGACGACGCTTGAAGGCGCGCCGCCAGGCAGATCGCCCGGGACAGCAGGTTCGGTCGCATCAGCAGCAACGTCCGAGCCGACCTCCGCGGCCGCGGAAGGCGAGCCCCAACCCGCGCTCGAACCCGCCGAGGTGCTGAAGCGCCGTTTGACGCTGGTGCTGGCAGCGTTCGCGATCGGAGGCCTGGCCGTCGTCGGCGTCGGAGCCTTCATCCTTGGCGGTAGTGGTGGTCCGAAACCCACGCCGCCGCTTGCGCCGAGCTCACCCCTGGGTGGTGGTGGTGGTGGTTCGCAACCGACCGGCGAGCTCGCCGTCGACCTTTCGGCCGAGACGCCGTCGCTGGCGTTGAGCTCACCCCTGGGTGGCCAGATTCGGCCAGTCCCGCTGGACGGCACAGGAGGTGATCCCGCCTGGGGACCCGACCGCCAGCTGGTCTATGTGCGCTTCCGCGGGCTGCGGATCGTCGGTGCGGATGGTTCAGGCGACCGGACTCTGACGGACCAAGGGAGCGACCATTCCAATCCGTCGTGGTCCATGGCCACCGATCAGATCGCATTCACGGGCCCGTTCCCGGACCGGCCGGGCGGCGATGAGATGGAGATCCTCGTGGTGCCCAGCGCCGGCGGCACGATTCAGCCGCTGACCGACAGGCTCGGTGAGGACCGCCACCCGAGCTGGTCGCCTGACGGAGGCCGGATCGCTTTCGTGTCCGACAGGTCCGGGAACAGCGATGTATGGGTCATGGATTCCGACGGAACGGATCCGTGGAACCTCACGATGGAGGGATCCAGAGAGTTCGATCCGGCCTGGTCGCCCGACGGGTCGCTCATCGCCTACGCGAGCGACCGACAAGACGGGCGGCTGTGCATCTGGGTGGTCCCGGCCGAGGGCGGTGAGCCCCGCCGCATCACAGGCGCCGCTGCGATGGACGACCAGGATCCGACCTGGTCGCCCGACGGAAAATTCCTCGCCTTCAACCGCGGCAGCCAACAACAGTTCGTCGTAGTCGTCGATCTCGAGGGCAACGAGCTGGCGACGATCAAGAGCGGGGACGGGTCGTCCGTGCTTACGCCGTCATGGGGCCCCTGACCTCGACGGACTGCCCCGGATCACCGGAGGCGCCGTCCGCTCCCGCGCCGGGCGCGTCGAGCGGTGGAAACACCCAACAGATCGGTGTTTCAGAACCTCTCGCCCCGACCAAACTCACCTACTTTCGGACCGAGTTCGAACACGCCCGGAATGGCTGCATCCATGCGGAGGTCGATCGCAGATCGGCGGGCTCTTACAACCAGACGGGCGCAGCGTCCACCAGCACGTGGCCAGGGTGTTTCCCTCCTGATCGCATCGACGACGACAGGGACCGTGCATCGCGGTCAGCGCCGCGATCTCCTGCGGGCTGATCCTCGCCAGCCGGAGGCGCGACACGATCTGCTCGCGCGTCTCCTTCGGCTTGGGTGACGCCTGCGGCCGGATGGGGGTCGGCTCGGCGTGACCGTTGGAGCGGGACGAGGGCAGGACCCACGCGCCCGTCTTTGGATCCTGGACCATGCTCTCGTAATCGCTCATGCCGCGATCCGGGCGAGCACGTCGCCAGGCGGGTACGTCGCCGCGTGACAGAAGGTGACGAGCTCGCCGGTGGGCAGGGACTCGACGCTGGGGTACGGACCGAAGCGTTCGCGGCAGGCTTGGCGCCAGCATGGTCGACGCACGCCGCACGGGCCCCGGTGCCGGATTGCGGGGCGGTACGAGAGGCTGCTACGCTGAGATAGGTCGTTCGACGGCAGCACGTCGAGCCTCCTTGGCCGTCCCGGACGTCTCACTGACCGGGGCGGCCTTTCGCTTGGAGCGAGCGCGGGAAGACGCGAGGGCGAGCCGGGCAAAGTAGGCCTTGCGGACGCTGGCGGCACGCCGGGCGAGCTCGTCTGGCGTCAGGCTCTCTCCACGCGCTGCGGCGGCGTGCTGGGCTTCGCGTTCGAAGCGCGACAGGAAAGCAGCCGTGCCGGCCTTGGTGGACGTGCCGCCCGACGTATACAGCGCGAAGGCCCCGATCCGTGCTCGGATTCGGCGCTGTTCGGCGGTGAGTAGCGTCGTGCTGGCCACGACGCCAACGGTGAGCGTCCGGGGCGCACGTGCCTACGGCGGCGATTCGCGGTTTGTCGCGGTTTGTTCCTCGGCGAGGTACCTCTGCACGGTCCGATGGTCGATCCCTAGGGCTCTGGCGATGTAGGGCACGCTCCGACCGGCGGCGTGCAACTCCAGCGCCTTGCTCTTTCGTCGCTGCTTACCGGCGGCGATAGCGTCGAGGGGAGCCTGCCGTTTGAGCTCTAGGTCCCTGGCGTGATCCGCGATGATGTCGAAGGTCGCCACCTTCACATCGTTGACGTGTTGTCGGAACGCGGTCATCTGCGACTCATCGAGGTCGGCAGCTACCGTGGCAAGCGTGTCGATCTCGATCGACCCGACGGTCACCAGCCCACGACTCCGTGACTTCACGACGAAGGTCGCGATGCCGTCGGAGACCCGTACGCTTCCCGATCCCGGCGCGATGTCGTCGAGGCCCGATTCCTCGAGCGCGGCTGAGTACCAATACCACTGGGATGCTTCTAGCCGCTCATCGGTCATAGCCGGTCAGCCGGGCTCGTGTAGTTGCGCTGTGCCCGGTCATCGGCCATCGAGGCCCCGTAGCGCCTGAGCATCTGCGGCGAACGCCAGCCGGCCAGTCGCTGGAGGCCCCCTCTTGACCGCCCGCCTTGAGGTACTCGTGCGCGAAGCTGTGCCTGAGCTGGTGGGGGGGCATGCGGGGCAGGCCCGCGGCGATGCAGCGCCTGGCAATGATCTGGGCGAACCCGGAGCCTGTCAGCGGTCC
>CAZFXH010000275.1:0-1945 GCA_964522905.1 uncultured Anaerolineaceae bacterium | reverse complement strand
CCACCGCGGTCAACGTGTCGACCGTCGAGGAAGAGAACTTCCTCATCAAGGTCGAGAACCAGGACCCCGACGACGAGGACGCGTACGACGTCGAAGCCGACGTGGACTACGTGACGATTACCGCGGAGCTCGACCCGGACGCGAGCGGCCGCCCGCACTGACGGGGCGCCATTCGCGCCGCCGCCACGCTACCGGCTGAAGAGGATCTCGAGCACGTCGCCGTCCTTGACCCGGTAGGTCTTCCCCTCCGAACGCAACCGTCCGGCCTTCTTCGCCTCGCCCATGGAACCGAGATTGAGCAGGTCCTCGTACGCGACCGTCTCGGCCCGGATGAACCCGCGGGCGAGGTCCGTGTGGATGGCGCCAGCGGCGTCCACGGCCGTGGAGCCGTCCGGGACCGGCCAGGCCCGGACCTCGTCGGGGCCGGCGGTCAGGAACGACACGAGCCCCAGCAATCGGTACGACAGCGCGATGACGCGATCGAGGCTCGACCCGGCGATGCCGAGCTCCTCCATGAAGGTGGCCGCCTCATCGGGCTCGAGCTCACCGAGCTCCATCTCGATCTTGGCCGACAGCGCATCGACCATGGCGTGCTGGTGCGGATAGCCCGCCGCGATCCGTTCCACGAGTGACGGCGCTGTCGCGAGATCGGCCTCCCCGACGTTGAGCAGCACCAGCACAGGCTTCTCCGTCAGGAAGCGGAACCCGCGGATCGCCTTCGCATCGTCCGCGTCAAGGCCCAGGTCGCGGATCGGCGTGCCTGCCTCGAGGCCCTCGTGGATCCGGCGCAGGACGACCTCCTCGCGCCCGGCCGCCTCGCGTTCGGCCTGGGTGCCGTGCTGGCCGCTGCCCTTGAGCCGCTCGAGCCGCCGCTCGGTCATCGCGAGGTCGGCGAGCGTGAACTCGAGGTCCAGCTGCTCGAGGTCGCGCGCCGGATCGACGCTACCTGCCGGATGCGGGTTGGCCGGATCCTCGAACGCGCGAACGACGTGCAGCAACGCATCGGAGTCGCGCAGCCGCGCGAGGTGGTCGGCCGGCAGCTCCTCCGTGCCCACCCGACCCTCGGACGAGGCCGGCGGGGCGGGCAGGTCGGCATAGGTGACATCGGCCTGGACGATCTTCTTGGGCTTGAAGATCTCGGCGAGCCGGTCGAGGCGCTGGTCGGGCACCTTCACGACCCCGACGTTGAGCGTGACTCCGCCGTAGCCGCCAGTCTCGGCGTGGCCGCGGGTCAGGGTATTGAAGACGGTCGTCTTGCCCGATCCGGCAAGGCCGACGATGGCGATCTGCATGAGTCCGATCGTAACGGCCGGCGCCCGTGAGGGTGCCGGGGCTAGTGTCCGAGCTCTCGCAGATTCGCGTCGGTCCGGTCCAGCAGCTCCGTCACCTGCTCGGGCGTCCGCATGAACGGGTCCATGCCCATATTCATGGCCATCGGATTCATGTTCGTCCCGCCTGCGGATGTCTCGACCGTCACCGCGAGGTGCTGGTAGAACGTCCTGAAGCGGCGCAGAAACCCCTCCTCGTCACCCACTGACGGTCCCGCCAGTTCCCGCGCGATCTCGATCAACTTGACCCGGTAATCCTCCATGCCCCATCCCTCCATGCGATCCACTCAATACCCCGCGGCCGGGTCGACGACGTTGAGCAGCGGCTCGCCCGCTGCGAACCGGCGCAGGTTGTCGCAGAACAGCTCGACGCTGCGGTCCAGGACGCGGCCGCTCGACCACGCCGTGTGCGGCGTGACGATGACGTTGTCGAGGTCGTAGAAGGGCGACGTCGGCGGCAGCGGCTCGTCGCGGAAGGTGTCGAGCACCGCTCCCCCAAGCGGGCCCTCCTGCAGGGCGCGGAGGAGCGCGCGCTCGTCGATGAGCCGACCCCGCGCGACGTTGATCAGCCAGGCGCCCGGCTTGACCATGGCCAGCGTCTCGTCGTTGATCATCGA
>CAZFXH010000274.1:0-6860 GCA_964522905.1 uncultured Anaerolineaceae bacterium | reverse complement strand
ATCGCGCTCGGCAACGACGCCGACGCCGACCGCCACGGCATCGTCACCCCGACCGCGGGGCTGCTCAACCCGAACCACTTCCTGTCCGCAGCCATCGCCTACCTGTTCGGCGGGGCTCGCGAGTGGGGCGGGGAGGTGGCGATCGGCAAGACGCTCGTGTCGTCGTCGATGATCGATCTCGTCGCGGCCGATGTCGATCGGAGGCTCATCGAGGTCCCGGTCGGGTTCAAGTGGTTCGTCGACGGACTGGTCGATGGCTCGCTCGGATTCGGTGGGGAAGAGAGCGCCGGGGCGTCGTTCCTGCGCCGCGACGGCACCGTCTGGACGACCGACAAGGACGGGATCATCGCCGACCTCCTCGCGTGCGAGCTGACCGCCCAGACGCGCCGTGATCCCGGCGAGGCGTACCAGGAGCTCACGGAGCGGTTCGGAACGGCGCCCGTCTACCGGCGGATCGACGCACCGGCAACGCCGGCCGAAAAGGCCGCGCTGGGCCGGTTGACGCCCGAGGCGGTCACCGCGTCGAGCCTCGCCGGCGACCGCATCACGGCCGTACTGACGGAGGCCCCGGGCAACGGCGCCCCGATCGGTGGCCTCAAGGTCACCACCGACAACGGCTGGTTCGCCGCCCGTCCGTCCGGCACCGAGAATGTCTACAAGATCTACGCCGAGAGCTTCCGTGGCGAGGAGCACCTCGAGAAGCTCATCGAGGAGGCACAGGCTCTGGTGTCGGCGACGGTGGCCGGCGCCTGACGGCCGGTGCAGGCGCGTCCGTTCGTGGCCGGGCCCAGCGCGACCGGGCCCAGCGTGTCAGGCCCAGGCACAGGCGGCGGGTCAGGCCCGGTTGTAGAGCGGGATCCGAGCTCCGTTCACCGCGGCTGCCTCATCCGAGGCGAGGAAGCGGAACGTGGCCGCGATCTCATCAGGCGCAGTCCACGACGCTTTCTTCGGGTCGGAGGCACGCACGCCGTGCTCGTCGATGGCCTTGACGATGATGAGATTGACCGTGACCCCGGCTCCGGCCACCTCCTTGGCGAGCGTGCGGAGCAGCACTTCCTGGGCGGCCTTGCCGATCGCATAGGGCGCCATCTTCGCGGGCGGCTCCGACGCGACTGGCGGCGAGACCGCAAGCACGCGACCCCAGCCGCGGTCCACCATCCCGGGGATCACCGCCTGTGCCAGGTGCAGCGTCGTCCAGAGGTGCTGGTCCAGCATGCCGGCCACATCGGCCGGATCGAGCTCCGCGATCGGCGTGCCCGCCACATAACCACCGACGAGGTGGATCAGCACGTCCACGCGCCCGAAGGCGCCCGTGACGGTCTCGACGGCCGATCGTGCCCCATCCTGTTGCCGCAGATCCCCGACGGCGCTGACCCAGCGGTCAGCTGCGAGGCCGAGTTCGCTCGCCACGTCCCGCAATCGGTCGGCGTCGGTGCCGACGAGGCCGAGCCGGGCGCCGCCGGCGGCAAAGACTCGAGCGGTCTCGCGCCCCAGAACGCCCGTCGCTCCGGTGATGAGGACGACGCGGTCGGTGTCGGGCATCTCGCGAGCAAGTGTGCCACGGAAGGTGGCCCGGGGAGTGGACCGGTCGACGCACCGGACGCCCCATTTGCACGGCTGTTGCAGTCGGGTGCGGACCTCGTCTGACTGCACCCAGCCCACCCAAATGCCTCACGACCGACCGGTACCCAGGGTGTTGCCCGCGTGGGACCTTCGCGCCTGGGACCTGACCGCACCCTCTGCCTACCGTGAAGACCACACCAGAACCCCCCGCCACCGCCCCAGCGGACCGGCCGAACGAGACTGAACGACCGCATGACCCGCTCCACCAGCAGGACCACCGCAGCGCCATCCGGGCGCGTCTCGCGACGGATCGCGGCGCTTGTGGCCGTCGTGTTCGCGCTCAGCTCGGTCGTGAGCCTCTCCCAGCCGCGCTCCGTCCTGGCGTGGGACACCGGCACCTACAACTCGGCATCCGAGAAGGACCTCATCGCGCTCACCAACCGAAGTCGCGCGGCCGCAGGACTCAAGGCGCTCAAGGTCGACAGCACGCTCACCTCGGTCGCACGCTGGCGCAGCAAGGACATGATCGCGCGCGACTACTTCAGCCACGACATCCCCGGATATGGCTCGGTCTTCAAGAAGCTCGACTCGAAGGGCTACTGCTACAAGGTGGCGGGCGAGAACATCGGCTGGAACACGTATCCGGACAACACCGCCACCGCGGCGATCCACAAGATGTTCATGGAATCTTCCGGCCACCGGAAGAACATCCTCGGCCGGGCCTGGGACGTGATCGGAGTCGGGGCGTACCAGGGTCCGGACAACAAGAAGATGTGGACGGTCCTGTTCGCCGACAAATGCGGCTCGACGGCCCCCAAGGCCACACCCAAGCCCACGCCGAAGCCCACGGCCAAGCCCAGGCCCACGGCCAAGCCCACGCCGAAGCCGGTCAGGGCCACTCCGAAGCCGACCCCCGAGCCAACGCCGAAGCCCACGCCGACGCCGACGCCGACGCCGAGCCCGACGCCTCGGCCGCAGTTCGAGGAGCCGGCGGTACCCAACGACACCGATGGTGGCAACGGCCAGGGCGGCGACGCCGGCAACGGCGGGTCGTCCGGCGATGACACGCCACCCGGCCAGGCGGCAGGCGAGACCGGGCTCCGGATCGTCGTCGCGAACCATCCCGCCGGGCTTCTCGAGACGATCGTCGGCGGCGTCACGGGGATCTTCTTCGGCGCCTGATCAGGCCCACGACGGGGCGGTACTACCCGGCCCGGGACCATCAGGCGACCGACCGTCGCAGATGCGCGCCGTTATGGTGACCCCACCAGACCGCTCCGCACCGAGGCAGACATGACCGCGCAACTCGACGCCACCCCGGCCGGGAGCGCGACCGGACCCACGACCGCCGCCCCCGGGCCGATCCTGGAAGCCCGAGACCTCACCAAGTCGTATCCACTCGGCGAGACGACCGTGGATGCGCTCCGCGGTGTCTCCCTGTCCGTGGCAGCTGGCGAGTTCGTCGCGCTCATGGGCCCGTCGGGCAGCGGCAAGAGCACCCTCCTCCAGCTCCTGGGAGGTCTCGACCGGCCCACGAGCGGGGAGGTGATCCTCGAAGGCGAGGTCATCAGCCAGCTGTCGGACGACCGCGCCACACGGCTGCGCCGCGACCGGACCGGGTTCGTCTTCCAGTCGTTCAATCTCATCCCGCTGCTCGACGTCAGCGAGAACGTCGCGCTGCCGTTCACGATCGCCGGGCAGGACCCCTCGCGTGGCGAGATCGCCGAGCGCATCCGGGACGTCATCGAGCTCGTGGACCTGACCGGCAACGAGCACCACAAGCCGGACCAGCTCTCGGCCGGGGAGCAGCAGCGCGTCGCCGTGGCGCGAGCGCTCGTGACCCGCCCGGCGTTGCTCTTCGCGGACGAGCCGACCGGCAACCTCGACTACACGACCGGCACCGAGATCCTCGACGCGCTGTGGCGATCGTGCGAGGAGCGTCACCAGACGATCGTGCTCGTCACGCACGATTCGAAGGCGGCTGCGTACGCGGACCGTGTGCTCGTCGTGGGCGACGGGACCATCCTCGACACGATCGAGCTCGGCCGGCGCAGGGACCACGACGCAGCGACCCTGATCGGTCGCCTCGCTCAGCTCGGGCTCTAGGTGCGCGGCCTCAACCGGCTCGCCTGGCGCGGCCTCTGGGCGCGCCCGATGCGGACCGGCCTGACGATCGCGGGCGTGACCCTCGGGGTCGCAGTCCTGTTCGCGGGCCTCGCCACGAACGCCGGCATCGAGGCGGCCGTGGACCGGGCGGTGTCCACGATGGTCGGCCGAGCGGACGTGCGCGTCGCGGCGTTCGGGGAGTCGGGCCTGTCCGACGCGACGCTCGCCACCATCGTCGAGACGCCCGGCGTGGTCGTGGCCGCTCCAGCGTTCGAGCGCCGGACGTACCTCGGCGCCGAGTCATTCGGTCCGGGCGATCCGTTGCCGCCGCCGGTCACGATCGCCGGGATCGAGCCCGCCGCCGAGGCAGCCCTGCACGACCTCACGCTCAGCGCGGGCTCGGCTCTGACCGGGGAGAGCGCCAACGACGCGCTGGTGAACGCCACGCTGGCTCGTGAAGACGGGATCGCGGTCGGCGATACGATCGACATCGAGACCCTGGACGCGCCCGTCCACCTCAAGATCGTCGGGATCCTGGCGGGCGATGGCCCGTGGGCCGGAGGCGGCGGTCGAGCCGTCATCGTGCCGCTCGAGACCGCGCAGACCATCTTCGCCGCGGACGGCATCACCCGCGTCGATATCGGAACGACGTCGGCGACGGCGGTCACCGACGCGCTCGAATCGACCCTCCTGAGCGAGCCCTACGTCCTGTCGTCGCCGCGCGACATCGGGGCCTCGATGCGGGCGTCGACCGGGGACTTCGCGTCGACCACAGCGCTCATCGGCGCGATCGCCCTGTTCACCGGCGCCTTCCTGATCTTCAACTCGCTCTCGATGACGGTCGTCGAACGCGTGCGCGAGCTCGGGCTGCTCAGGGCGGCGGGCGCCTCGCGCGGGCAGCTCACCTCGTACATCTTCGTCCAGGCCGCAGCGATCGGTATCGCTGGATCGCTGTTGGGCATCGCCCTCGGGACGGCCCTTGCGGCGGGCATCGCGGCATGGGTACGGACGGTCGGATCGGTGGCGCTTGGCGCGCCGGTCGTGATCGCGGGCGACGTCCTCGCGGCCTTCGTCATCGGGCTGGTCGTGACGCTGGCGGCAGCCATCGAGCCCGCGCGACGCGCGGGTCGCATCTCGCCGGTCGAGGCGCTCAAGGCTCGCCTCGACCCGCCGACCGCCCGCCGGGCGCGGTTGCGCTGGCTCATCGCCGTGTTCGCGCTCGTCGGGGTCGTGGGCCTGCTCATCTGGCCGCGCGGGGCGGGGGAGGCCGCACTCGTGCGGGCGCTCCTGGTGTACGCGATCCTCCTCGCCGTGGCCCTTGCCGTTCCCTTCGTCCTGCCCGCGATGGCCCGGGTGGCCGGAATGCCGTTCGCGCTCCTCGTGCGGTTCGAGGAGCGACTCGCACGGGCCTCCCTGTTGCGCGACCGCGGCCGGGCCGCCCTGACAGTCGGCGCCCTGACCATCGGGCTCGCGATGATCGTGGCGCTCGGCGGTGTAGGCCAGCATGCCCGGAACGCGGCGAGCGCCTGGATCTCCGACGTCGTGCCCGGCGACCTCGTCCTCACCTCGATCTTCCCTCGCGGCGTCGACGAGCTCGACGACGTGCTCGTCACCCCGAATGTCGCGGTCAGCCCGATCGGCACGTTCGCCCTCGCCATCGATGGCGTGCGGATGGAAGCCGTCGCGATGGTCGGGGCCGACCTGGCGAAGGACGGACGGATGCGGTTCATCGTGGGGGGCCGCGAGCTGGCGCTGGCCGCGATCGATGCTGGCGGAGCCATGATCGTCCCGTCGGGCGTAGCGGCGCGCGATGGCCTGTCGCTCGGCAAGACGGTCGAGGCCACCGCCGCCGACGGCTCCGTCCTGAAGATCCGGGTCGCCGGCATCACCGAACGCACCCTGCCGGGCCCGACCGGCGAGGCCCTGATCGTGGGCTGGTCCGACGCCGAGAAGCTGGGTGTCGCGGGCGCCGACGCCTTCGCCGTGCGCTTCGGTCCGATGGCGACCGCGGCCGACCGGGCCGAGCTTGATCTCACCGCCCGCTCCCTCGCCCTCGAGCCGACCGCGCTCGGACGGATCGAGGGCGCCATCGGCCAGGCGCTCGACCGCGTCTTCGGCCTTTTCGACGTGCTCGCGCTGGTCGCGGTCGTCGTCGCGGCCCTCGGGATCGTGAACACGCTCACGATGAACGTGTTCGAGCGCGTCCGCGAGATCGGCGTGCTGCGCGCCGCCGGGATGACCCGGCGACAGGTGTGGCGCTCGGTCGTGGTCGAGGCCGGGATCACGGGCCTCGTCGGGGCCATCTGCGGGGTCGCTGCCGGGCTCGTCGTCGGCGGCCTCATGGTCGTGCTGGCCGGCGGCCGCTGGGAGGTCGCGACGGCCGTGCCGTGGCCGGCGGTCGCGGCGGCATTCGCGCTGGGCGTGTTCCTCGCGATGGTCGCGGCCGCGTATCCGGCGCGCCTCGCGAGCGGGGTTTCCATCGTGCGCGCCGTGGGGTACGAGTAGTAGACTCCGGGCCTCCCGTACGCGCCCCGGCGCGACGACCGTCATGGAGCCTCGATGACCATCGTCATTCCGAGACTGGACCGCAGCACGGCCGCCGAGCGCGGCATCACACTCGCCGACTTCCTCGTCCCGATCCCCGTCGGCGAACGCCTCAGCACCCGGCTCCGGCACGTCGCGCTCATCGCCGCCGGCGCGTTGTTCGTCATCCTGTGCGCCCGGATCGTCATCCCGACCACGCCTGTCCCCTTCACCGGACAGACCTTCGGCGTGCTGGTCGTGGGCGGGGCCCTCGGGTTCCGGCGCGGTCTCGCTGCCCTCCTGCTCTACGTCGCGATCGGCGCGGTCGGGATCCCCGTCTACGCCCAGGAGAGGGCCGGCATCGCCGTGATCCAGGGCGTCTCCGGCGGCTATCTCATCGGCTTCGTGGTCGCGGCGGCCGTCGTCGGCCGCCTGGCGGAGCTCGGCTGGGACCGGCGCATCGGCGGGTCGCTCGCCGCGATGGCGATCGGCACCTCGATCATCTACGCGATCGGTGTGCCGTGGCTGAAGGCGACGACCGGCATGCCGTGGGAGACTGCGGTCGCCGAGGGCATGACGAAGTTCCTCGTCTGGGACGCGGCCAAGCTGGCCGTGGCGGCCGGGATCTTCCCCGCGGCCTGGTGGCTCATCGGCCGCCGGCCGGACGA
>CAZFXH010000273.1:0-17046 GCA_964522905.1 uncultured Anaerolineaceae bacterium | reverse complement strand
CGCGAAGCCCGTCGCGCCATCGACGGGGGCGCCGCGAGCGCGCGCTTCCGCGATGTCCTGGCACGCGGCGGACCGGTCATCGCCGACGGCGCCATGGGCACGATGCTGTTCCAGAACGGCCTCCAGTTCGGGGATCCGCCGGAGGTCTGGAACCTGACCCATCCGGAGATCATCCGGCGCATCCAGCGCGGCTACCTCGACGCCGGGTCGCAGATCATCATGACCAACACCTTTGGTGGGAACCGCCTGCGGCTCGCCCTGCATGGCCTCTCGGCGCGGGTGGATGAGCTGAACCGCACCGCCGCGATCCTCGCCCGGGCGGAGGTGCGCGATGCCGGCACCAATGCGCTCGTGGCCGGCGACATCGGCCCGAGTGGCGAGATCGTGGCGCCGCTCGGCACGCTCGACGACGAGGTCGCCGTCGACGTCTTCCGCGAGCAGGCCACGTCCCTCGTCGCCGGTGGCGTCGATCTCATCTGGATCGAGACGATGTCCGACCTCAACGAGATCAAGGCGGCCGTCGAGGGCGTTCGGCAGGCCGCCCCCGGCATCGCCCTGATCGCCACGATGACCTTCGACACCCGCGGCCACACGATGATGGGCGTCACCCCCGAGCAGGCCGTTGAGGCCCTCGTCGCGTGGGGGGCGGATGCCGTGGGGGGCAATTGTGGCAACGGGCCGGATGAACTCCTCCCCGTGATCGCCCGGATGCGGGCGGCGGATCCGGACGTCGTGCTGGTCGCCAAATCGAACGCCGGCATGCCCGAGCTGGTCGACATGCGCGCCGTGTACAAGGCGGACCCGGCGATGATGGCCGATTTCGCGACGCGGTTCCGCGACGCGGGCGCCACGATCGTCGGCGCCTGCTGCGGCAGCACGCCCGATCACCTGCGGGCGATGGCGGCCGCGCTCCGTCCCGTCAGCGCGGCCTGACCGCGTCCGTGGCCGGCCGCCCGATCAAGGTCGGCGTCCAGCTCCCCGAAGTCGAGCGCGAGGTCCGTTGGCCGGAGATCCTCGACATGGTCCGGGCGATCGAGGACCTGGGCTACGACTCGATCTGGGTCGGCGAGCACCTCCTGTACCGCTGGCCCGACCGCCCGGCACGAGGGCCGTGGGAGGCCTGGACCGCCATGGCGGCGATCGCGGCGTCCACGTCCCGTGTGGAGTTCGGCCCCCTCGTGGCCTGCACCAACTTCCACAACCCGGCGCTCCTCGCCAAGCAGGCATCGACCATCGACGAGATCAGCGGTGGCCGGTTCATCCTCGGCCTGGGCGCCGGCTGGAACGAGACCGAGTTCCAGGCGTTCGGCTTCCCCTTCGATCACCGGATCGACCGGTTCGAGGAGGCCTTCACGATCATCCGGACGCTGCTCCGCGAAGGGTCCATCGACTTCGACGGCCAGTTCTACCAGGCGCGCGACTGTGAGCTGCTGCCTCGCGGTCCGCGGCCGGGCGGCCCGCCGCTGATGATCGGCTCGAAGGGCCCGCGGATGTTGCGCATCACCCTGCCGCACGTCGAATCGTGGAACGTCTGGTTCGCCGACACCGGCAACTCGCCCGAGGGCGTGCCACCCTTGCGCGACCTCGTGGACGACGCATGCCGCGAGGTGGGTCGCGACCCCGGCGAGGTCGAACGGACCGTCGCGGTCCAGGTGCGTCTGCCAGGCGGCCAGGGACGGGTGCAGGGGTCCTACACCACGGAGGCGCCCCCGCCGCTGGAAGGGCAGCCCCAGGACGTGGCCGAGGTCCTGCGCGGCTACGCTCGCGAAGGCATCGGGCACGTGCAGCTGGTGATGGACCCCATCACACGCGGCTCGATCGAGGCCTTCGCACCGGTGCTCTCGCGGCTCGACGCCTGAGCAAGGGGACGCACGCCGCACCGCCCGGGTACTTCCGTACAGGGTCGTGCAGCGGGATCGCGCTGCTAGCATCGAGCGGCCATGGCCCATATCGCACGTCGGGGGTCGCGACCGCAGTTCGTGGTGCCCCTCACATTCGCTCTCGTCATCATCCTGGCCGCCGCATGCAGCAGTCCGCCCGCGTCGCCGTCTCCCACCTCCGTGCCCACGCCGGTCGTGACGCCGAACCCCCACCTCGGCGATCCCGCCACGGCGAGTGACGTCTTCACGGGCCTGGGCCGCGCAGGGCTGAAGATCACGCCGAACACGGCCTTCGCGGGCGCGGCTGGCGCGGCGGTCGTGACGCGGATCAACGCCACGTACTTCAACTGGCCGCTCGATGTGACCCAGTACCGCACCGCGGCGGACCTCGCCAAGAGGGCGGGCTGGGAGTCCGGCGAGGCACCAGGTCGTGGTGAGCCGCCGGTCGCGCTGGCGGGCTCCAACATCCTGGTCACGTGGGGGCCGAAGTCCACGGGCTCCAAGCCGGTCGCACCCGATGCGCGTCAGGCCGCCGCCCTCGAAGCCCTCGTGGACGCCCTGGATTCACTGCTCTCGCCGCTCCGCACGCGCTCGAACGTCCCGGTCGAGACCGTGGCCGTCTCGGCGGCCGCGGATGGTCCGTCGGCCGCACCAGAGGCGACACCGGCGCCCTGAGGCCGTACCCTTCGGGCGACCACCGCCACGCGAGGGGAGAAGCCGATGTCGCTCGAGGGTCGCTCGCGCCCCCGATCCATCACGGCCCGTGCGGTCGACGACGTGTCGGACCTGGACAAGCGTGTCATCGAGCACCTGCAGGCGGACGGCCGCCGTCCCTTCACGCAGATCGCCGCTGAGCTCGGCGTGTCCGAAGCCGCGGTGCGAGCCAGGACCAACCGCTTGATCGAGCGCGGCATCCTCCAGATCGTCGGCGTGACCGATCCGCTCAAGCTCGGTTTCCACCAGATGGCGATGATCGGTATCCGCTGCGAGAGCGATCAGCTGGTGGAGGTCGCCGACCGGATCGCCGAGATGCCGGAGGTCGACTACGTGGTGATCACCGCCGGGACGTACGACCTGCTCATCGAGACCGTGTGCGAGGACAACGAGGCCCTGCTGCGCTTCCTGACGGAGAAACTCCGGTCGCTCGAAGGCGTACGCGAGACCGAGACGTTCGTGTACCTGCGGATGGTCAAGCAGACCTACCAGTGGGGCACGCGCTGACCGGAATCGTGTCGCGTGGACGCACCGCGGAGTAGGGCAAGGGGCCGATCCGGGGCTAAGATGCCCCAGCATGTCGGTCGAACCCATCCTCGCCCTGATCGTGGTCGCGGTGGTCGCGAACCTCGTGGTGATGGCCGCCTTGCTCGGTTCGCCCGTGTTCGGGCGATCGCGGACGTTCTTCCGGGATGCCGCACCGATGGACCTTCGCGCCGAGGCGGCGATGGCTGCGGCGGCGGTCGTCGGTGGCGCCGACGAGAGCCGGCCCGAGGAAGGCGCGTCGACGCAGACCTACGACCGCGTCGTCAGGATCGTCAGCTGGATCTTCCTCCTTGCCACCACGACGATCGTCGCGGTCACCGGGCTCTGGCCCGGCAATCAGCCCGCCATCCTGGTTCTGCTTGCCCTCACCGGGATGTTCGTCCTCGTCGTCCACGACTTGCTGCCGGCAGATGCGCTGGGTCCGGCGAAGTTCGTCGTCGAGGGGTCGGTCGCCATCACGGTAGCGACGCTGCTCGTCGCCCTGACCGGCGGCGTGCAGAGCCCGTTCTTCTTCACCTACCCGCTGATCGTGGGTGGGGCAGCGCTCGTGGTGTCGCCCCCGATCACGGTGGGCCTGAGCGCGACGGCGGGCCTCGGGTACCTGCTTGCCGTGGTGCTGGGCTCCGAGCAGGGCACGCTCGGCGCGCCGGCGACGAGCGCCACCGTCGGCATCAACCTGACGGCGATGATCCTCCTCGCGTATGTCGCGATGGTGATCGCGCGCGAGCAGCGGCGGTCCCGCGACGCTGCGATCCGCCTTTCGACGATCGACCCGCTCACCGCGTTGTTCAATCGCGGTTTCTTCTTTGCCGCGCTGGAGCGTGAGATCGCGCGAAGCGCCCGGTCCGGGCGTGGGTTCTGCCTGCTGATGATGGACCTCGACGAGCTCAAGCTGGTCAACGACCGGCTCGGGCATTTCTACGGCGACCGCGTGCTGCGTGCCGTCGGTGAGGTCGTCACCGCCATCGTCCGGCGCATCGACACCGCCGCCCGCTACGGAGGCGACGAGTTCGTGGTGCTCCTCCCCGAGACCGATCCGACCGGCGCCTACGTCGTGGCCGAGAAGATCCGGCTCGGTGTCCAGGACCTCGAGCTGGGCCTGGCCGACGAGGCCATCCGGCCGTCGTTGTCGATCGGCGTCGTCAGCTACCCCGACGACGGCCACACCGCCGACGAGCTGATGATCAGCGCCGACGGCGCGATGTATGCCAGCAAGCGAGCCGGCAAGAACCGCGTGACCGGCGTCGACATCCCGGCCGAGCCACCGACCGTCATCTCCGCGCAGTAGCGCATCCAAGGTCGTCGCGGGACTCGGTGTAGCATCGGCGGCGTGAACGACGACGACCTGCCGCCCGACCGGCGTCCCTCCCCCCGGGGGTTCTCGACGCGGGCCATCCGCGCGGCCTCTCGTACGCCGCGCGTCGACCAGCGACCGTCCAGCGTGCCGATCTACCAGACCGCCACCTTCTCGTCCGCCGACGCGGTGGAGCTGGGCGATGTCGCCGCCGACCCGCGCGCCGGATACGCCTACTCGCGGATCGCGAACCCCACGTCGTCCGCCCTCGGCGCGGCCTACGCGGAGCTGGCCTCGGGAGAAGCCGGGGTCGCGTTCGCGTCCGGCATGGGCGCCATCCACGCCGCCCTGGCGTCGCAAATGAAGGCCGGCGATCGGGTCGTTGCGCCACTGGTCGCCTACGGATCGACGCGCACGCAGCTCATCGACACGTTCGCGCGGTTCGGCGTCATCGTGGACTTCGCCGACCTGACCGACAATACCGCGGCGGCCACGGCGATCGCGGCGCGACCGACCCGTGTCGTCTATGCCGAGACCATCGCCAACCCGACGACGGTCGTGACCGATCACGCCACCATCGCGCGTCTCGCCCACGAGCACGGCGCGACGTACATCGTCGACAACACCTTCGCGTCGCCGTACGTCTGCCGGCCGCTCGAGCTCGGGGCGGACCTCGTCATCGAATCGGCGACCAAGTTCCTGTCCGGCCACAGCGACGTGATCGCCGGTGTCGTGGCGGGCCGCGGCGAGCTGATCCGCAGCGTCGAGAAGGTCCAGATCGACACGGGCGCCATCATCGGCCCGTTCGACGCGTTCCTCGTCTTGCGCGGGATCCTGACCCTCGCCGTGCGCATGGAACGCCACGCGCGAACGGCGGCGGCACTCGCGGGCTGGCTCGAACGTCAGGAGGGCGTGCAGCGCGTGCTCTATCCCGGTCTGCCGAGCCACCCCCAGTACGACGTGGCGACCCGCCAGTTCCGGCCCGGCGTCGCGGGCGGCATGATCGCGGCCGAAGTCGTCGGTGGGCGTGACGCTGGCCGCGCGATCATCGACACGCTGACGCTCACCGAGCTGACCGCCTCTCTCGGGAGCGTGCACACGATGGTCGTCCACCCGCCGTCGACCTCGCAGCGCCAGATGTCCGAAGCCGAGCTGGCTGGCGCCGGCATCACGCCCGGCCTGGTCAGGATCTCCGTCGGCCTCGAGGACCTCGAGGACCTCCAGGACGATCTTGCGGCCGCGCTCGCGGTCGCCCGCAACGCGTCCGGAGCGGTCGAGCAGCCCGCCGTCGGCGTCTAGGGACTTCGCACGTGGCGTCACCGGCGGTCGTCCGCGCGGCCCCGGCAGCCGGCTCGCCGACGAATCCGCTGGCGCAGCTCGGCCAGGGGTTGTGGCGGCTCCTGACCTCGGTCGATTTCGCCGTGGTCCAGATCATCTTCCTGTCGATCCTCGCCGTCGTCGGGATGACCCTCCAGCAGCTGCCCGACTTCGCGTTCCGCTCGCCCGGCGACTACGCGGCGGCCATGGACGAGATCCGCGCCCGATACGACCCGGTCCTTGGCCCCGCCGCGGTCGGCGTGCTCGAGCGACTCGGCGCCTTCGCGATCTTCAAGTCGGCCATCTTCGGGATGGCCCTGGTGGTGCTCGTCGTCTCGATCGTCGTCTGCACGCTCGATCGAACGCCGCGGCTGTGGCGGGACGTCTCGGCGATCCGGGTCTCCCAGCCGGAACCATTCTTCGACCCGAGCCTGCCTGATCGCGCGGCGATGTCCGGGGTGAGCGCGTCCGACGTGGCGCGCGTCGTGCGCGGGCGCGGGTTCCGCGTGCGCCAGGCCGGCGACGCCGATGGGACCCGGCACGTCTACGGGGACCGCCACCAGTACACGAAGATGGCGACGCTGTTCACCCACCTCGGGCTGATCCTGTTCCTGCTGGCCGCGGCCGTCACGTCGCGCTTCGGGGACGAGCAGGGCCTGGTGGTCCCCGAGGGTGAGGCCCTGACCGTGCAACCGATCGGCACGCCGGGACTCCTGCTCGTGAAGAACCTGGGCTTCGAGGCGCCCGGCTTCGAGACCGGCATGCCGTCGGACTTCACGACGGACCTGGCCGTGTTCCAGGACGGCCAGGAGATCGCCCGCAAGACGATTCGGGTCAACGATCCGCTGGCGATCGGCGGCTACACCTTCCACCAGAACGGGTTCGGGCCGGCGCCGCACCTGGTCATCCGCGACGTCGAGGGAAAGCCGCTCTGGGACGCCCAGGTCCCGATGACCGACTCGGCGGGTGGATCGCCATACGTCACGATGGCCGTGCCGGGTCGGGATTTCGGGTTGCAGCTGCTCCTGACCCGCGACGACCAGGGTCGCGGGGTCGTCCTCGTCCTGCCGTATCGGATCCTGGGCGAGGCCGCGGACGGACCGATCGTGCAGAACCTGACCCCGGTGACCCTCCTCCGCGGCGACACCCGCGTCTCTGATGAGCTCGGCGTGTCGCTCGAGCTGACGGATTTCGGCGAGTACACGCTGCTCATCGCCAAGCGCGACCCCGGGCAGGGCATCGTGTGGCTGGCGTTCGCGTCCCTGATCACCGGGATCGCGATCACGTTCTACCTGCCACGCCGGCGCATCTGGGCCCGGGTGGCGCCCGATGGACGCGTGGGCCTCGTCTGGCGTTCGGATCGCTATGTCGACACGGAGCGTGAGTTCGGTCGGCTGCTTGACGACCTCGTGGCGGCCCGCCGAGCCGGCTGACCACGCGGCCAGCGCGTAGCCTTCAGGGACGCATGGCCTCCCTTCACGACCTCCGTCGCGCGCTGTTCCCGACCGCCCGCGCGCTCGGGGCAGCGGAGCTCGCGCCCGAACGCGCGGAACGCGAGGTCGGCTGGGTCCGGGTGCTGAAGCCGCGCGTCCCCGCCTTCGAGGCGCTCGATACCGGCGATCTCGCGGTCATCCCGGGTCCGGCGCTGGCCGTGGTGGCGCCCAGGCCGGCGCAGATCGAGGAGCTTGCGGTGGCCCTAGCCCGCGCCCGCGTGCCTGCCGTGCTGCTCGTCGAGGGCGAGACCGGGAGCGAGGCCCTCGGCGCGCTGGGCGATGCGGTGGTGGCGGCCGGGCTCACGGCCCTGCACCTGGGTCGGGTGGATCCGGTCGCCCTGGAGCGGAGCGTCATCGGGTTCCTGGTCAATCGCCGCGCCGAGCTGGACCGCCGGGCCGCCGACCTGGAGGCGCAGCTCGCGCACTTCGCTCTCCTCGGTCGTGGCCTGGACATGCAGGCCGCGACGATCGGCTCGTTCCTGGGTCGCGCGGTCGTTATCGAGGGGCGGCGCGGGGACCCGATCGCCGTTCACGCCCCCGCCGACGTCCCGTCCGCGGCCGCCGCGGTCGCGCGCTACCTGGCACGACCGTCGGGTGGGGCGGCGCTGCGCGTCGAGATCCCGGCTCCGGCCCGCGAGCCCGGGGCGGGCGGGCGTCTGGTGCTCCTCGGGGACGAGGCACCCAACGAGCTGGAACGGATCGCGGCGGAGCGGATCGTGGCCCTCCTCGCCCTGGAGCTCTCTCGAGACGCCGCGGTCCGCCAGGCGCGCGACGAGACGCGGCGAGGTGAGCCCTTGCCGGCCGACGGCCCGCCGTGGGCGGTCATCCTCGCGAGCCAGGGCGCGGCGGTTGGCCCCGACGACATCGCCGCGCGTGAGGAGACAAGGGGGGAGCTGCGCCTGCTGATGTCGCCCCGCCGGCTCGTGCTCCGTGGCAGCTCGGAGAGCCTGGAGCTGCGGCTTGTCGCGGCGGCGCCCGCGGACGACCCGGGGGCACTCGCGACGGCGGAGCGCCTGGCGACATTCCTCGGACGGACGGTGGCGGTGTCGCGGCCCTTCACGGAGCCCGGCGCACGGCCGGCCGCCGAGGCCGCCGCCCGGGCAACCCTGGAGGCTGCCGACCTCCTGGCCGATCCCCCTCGGGTCGTGCGCGCCGCACGGTTGCCGGCCTATCTCCTCATCGGCAATGTGCGCAACCTGCCCGACGGCCTTCGTCAGGCGCGGGAGCTGCTCGGGCCGATCCTCGAGGGGCGCCCAGAGGTCCAGCGCGAGCGGCTGGAGACGCTCCGGGCGGTACTCGGTTCACCGAGCCTCAACGAGGCCGCCACGCGCCTGGGGGTCCATCGCAACACGGTCGCCTACCGAGTCGCGCGCCTGGAGGCCCTCGCCGAGTGGGATCTCGCCGATCCCGACCTGCGCTTCGCGCTGGAACTCGCCGTCCGAGTAGTGCAAAACGCACAACGCTGAGCGGCTTCGGGCCGCGCCTCCGCCACCTTCGGCGCTGATATGCTGCTTGTTGACGGCGAGTTGGGCGCGATTCATGCGCCATGCACAACTTCTTTACCGGATTCCGCTCCACACGGAACGATGCGCAGGAGACCACATTGACCGCTCGACACGAGGCGATCTCGGATATCGCTGCCCATCGCGTTGCCAAGACACAGGACTATTTGGAGCAGGCCGGAGCCGACATCTACGGCCAGTACGTGTTCCACGAAGAGGCTCAGCGCCAGTACCTTGCCAAGCCCATCTTCAAGAAGCTGCGACGGACGATCGAGGGACATGAGCCGTTCGATCGGGCCATCGTCGACGCCGTCGCGCACGGCGTGAAGGAGTGGGCCCTCGCGCACGGGGCGACCCACTACACGCACTGGTTCGTCCCGATGACCGGCTCCACGGCCGAGAAGCACGATTCGTTCCTGACCCCGACCGGCGACGGCCAGACGATCACCGAGTTCTCAGGTCAGAACCTGGTGCAGGGCGAGCCGGATGCGAGCTCGTTCCCGTCGGGCGGCATCCGCGCCACCTTCGAGGCGCGCGGCTACACCGCCTGGGACGTCACCTCGCCGATCTTCCTCCAGGTCGAGCCCAATGGCGTGACGCTGACGATCCCGACGGCATTCGTGTCGTTCACCGGCGAGGCGCTGGACCACAAGATCCCGCTGCTCCGATCGCAGGAGGCGCTCGGCAAGCACGCGCTGCGCGTGCTGCGCTGGTTCGGCAACAGCGAGTCGAAGCGCGTCTTCACGAACATCGGACCCGAGCAGGAATATTTCCTCGTCGACCGCCGGCTCGCCGAGCACCGTCCCGACTTGCTCCTCACCGGGCGGACATTGTTCGGTGCCGCATCGCCCAAGGGCCAGGAGCTGGAAGACCAGTACTTCGGCCCGATCCGCGAGCGGATCCTCGCGTTCATGATGGATCTCGACCGCGAGCTCTGGCGGCTCGGCATCCCGGCCAAGACGCGACACAACGAGGTCGCCCCGGGTCAATTCGAGATGGCGCCGGTCTACGAGCCGACGTCAGTCGGCTCGGACCACAACATGATCGTGATGAGCATGATGCGGCGGCTCGCCCCGCAGCACGGCCTGATGTTCCTCATCCACGAGAAGCCGTTCGCCGGCATCAATGGCTCGGGCAAGCACAACAACTGGTCGATGAGCACGGACGACGGGGAGAACTTGCTCGACCCGGGGAACGATCCCCACGCGAACGCACAGTTCCTCGCGTTTCTCCTGGCGGTCATCCGGGCGGTCAACCTCCACGCGGACATCCTCCGCGCGAGCATCGCCGACGCCGGCCAGGACCATCGCCTCGGCGCGAACGAGGCGCCGCCGGCGATCATGTCCGTCTTCCTCGGCTCGCAGCTCGAGGACGTCATCGAGCAGCTGGAGCAGGGTCCGGCGTCCGCCTCCAAGCAGGGCGGCGATCTGGAGCTCGGTGCCACCTCGCTGCCCGTGCTGCCCAAGGACGCGACGGATCGGAACCGGACTTCGCCGTTCGCATTCACCGGCAACAAGTTCGAATTCCGAGCGGTCGGCTCGTCGGCGCCGATCTATTGGCCGCAGACGGTGCTCAACACCGCCGTTGCCGATTCGCTCGCGCAGCTGGCCGACGCCCTGGATGGCCTGGAGCCCTCGGACTTCGAGGGCCTGACGACGATCCTGTCCGGCATCGTCAAGGAGAACAAGCAGGTCGTCTTCGGCGGCAACGGATACTCCGAGGAGTGGCATGCCGAGGCGGAACGACGTGGGCTCCCGAACAACCGCACCACCGTCGACGCGCTGCCGGCCCTGGAGTCGCCCAAGGCCAAGGACCTCTTCTCGAAGTTCGGTGTCCTCTCGGAGCGCGAGCTGTCCGCCCGGCTGGGCATCTACTGGGAGCGCTACGTCAAGGTCCAGAACATCGAGGCGAACTGCGCCGTGGACATCGCCTCTACGATGATCCTGCCGGCGACCGCCCGGTACCTGGGCGATCTGAACAAGGCGCCGTCGTCGCGCGGCATCAACGCGATCTGCGAGCGGGTGACCGGACTGGCCGATTCACTCGTCGACGCGATCGCCGCCCTCGAGCATGCGCAGCACAAGGCCCACGAGACCGGCTCCGTGCAGGCCGAGGCGGGCGTCTTCGTGAAGAAAGTGATCCCCGCCCAGGAGGCCCTTCGGACGGTTGTCGACGAGCTGGAGACGCTCGTGGCCGATGACCTCTGGCCGCTGCCGAAGTACCGGGAGCTGCTCTTCCAGTACTGAGGCTCCGCCTCGCTCCGCCGCAGGAGGCTTCGTCCACGTGCCAGGCAGCCCCGAGTCCACCACCAAGATCGAGGCGGCCCAGTCGTCGGGCATCCGCTTCGTCCAGCTCCAGTTCACCGACATCATCGGGCACGTCAAGGCGGTCACGATCCCGATCCACCGGCTCGAGGAGTCGGTCAAGCACGGGACATGGTTCGACGGTTCGTCCATCGAGGGATTCACCCGGATCGCCGAATCCGACCAGTACCTGATGCCCGACATGGAAACGTTCGCGGAGATCCCCTGGCAGCGAGGATCGGGGCCGCGCGGGACCGCCCGCGTCATCTGCGACGTCTTCACGCCCAATGGCGAACCCTTCGTCGGCGACCCGCGCTTCGTGCTGCGCCGCCAGGTCGAGCGGGCGAAGAACCTGGGCTATGTCGTCAACTTCGGCCCGGAGCTGGAGTTCTTCCTGTTCCGCCGCTCGGAGGACGGTTCGATCGAGCCGTTGCCGCATGACCAGGCCGGCTACTTCGACTTCTCGACCGACCTCGCGCAGGAGATCCGCCAGGACATGGTCGATGCGCTCGAGGCGTTCGGGATCAAGGTGGAGGCCGCGCATCACGAGGTCGCCGTCGGGCAGCACGAGATCGACTTCGAATACTCGGACGCGCTGACGACGGCCGACAACGCGATCACCTTCAAGTTCGCGCTCAAGGCCATCGCCCAGCAGCACGGCCTGTACGCGACGTTCATGCCCAAGCCGATCCACGGGATCAACGGCTCCGGCATGCACGCCCACCAGTCGCTGTGGTCGATCGCCGAACAGCGCAACGCCTTCGCCGACGCAACCAATCCGTATGGGTTGTCCGACGTGGCGCGCTCGTATATGGCCGGGATCCTCGCCCACGCACGCGGCATGATCGCCGTCCTGGCCCCGCTCGTGAACTCGTACAAGCGGCTCGTACCCGGCTATGAGGCGCCGACGTACCTGACGTGGGGCCGCACGAACCGCTCCGCCCTCATCCGCGTGCCGATGGTGTCGCCGGGGCGGTCCATCGAAGGCACGCGGGCCGAGGTACGTTGCCCGGACCCTTCTTCGAACACGTACCTGGCGTTCGCGGCGATGATCGCGGCGGGTCTCGACGGCATCGAGAAGAACATGGTGCTGTCCGACCCGGTCGAGGAGTCGCTGTTCGAGATGGACGCCACCCGGATCGCCGAGAAGGGCATCAAGGAGCTCCCCGGGACTCTCGGCGAGGCGCTCGACGAGCTCGAGCGCGACGACGTCATCCGCGCGGCCCTGGGCGACCACGTCTTCAGCCACTACATGGCGGCCAAGCGCTCCGAGTGGGACGAATACCGGACGCAGGTCAGCGACTGGGAGGTCGAGCGCTACCTCGACCAGTTCTAGACACGGGAGACCGCGCCCGCTCACGATGGCCGGGTGCAAGGGCCGCTCGACGTGAACCGTCGTCCCTCGAGGCTTCGGATGATCCTGCTGCTCGCAGTCGTCGTCGGTTTCGGTTTGCTCGCGGTCGTGGTAGTGACCGACCCGCGCCGGATCGGGGTCTTCCAACGTCAGCCCGGCCGGACCGCGGCGCCGGGTGAGGCGGGCTGGATGTATGCGAGCGCCGCGCCCGTCGCCCTGACCGAGGTGGCCGCCGGGGTCCACGACGGCCGGATCTGGGTTGCCGGTGGCCTCGATGATGCGGGCAGGGCCGTGGATCACGTCCAGGTCTACGACCCGGTCGCCAACGGTTGGGGGGAGGGGCCACGCTTGCCGGAGCCCGTCCACCATTCGGCGCTAGTGACCGACGGCGACACGTTGTTCCTGATCGGCGGGTACACCGGCGATGGCTTCGGGAGTCCGACCGCCTCGGTCTGGCGGCTCGACGACACGGAGACGGGCGCGTGGTCGCCCGCCGAGCCGCTCCCCGAAGCGCGCGGGGCCGGTGGGGCGGCTTGGAACGGGCGAGGCGGGATCCTCTACGGCGGCGGTGTGGGTCCGGCCGGGGTCTCGGCGGACGTGTTCATCCGTGAGGACGGCGCCTGGCGCCTCCTGGCGTCACTCAGTAGGGCGCGGGAGCACCTGGCTGCGACGTCCGGAGGCTCGGGCACGGTCACGTTCCTGGGCGGCCGCACCGGTGGGCTGGAAGGTAACCTCGGGACGGTCGATCTCGTGTCCGCCGAGGGCGTCGTGGGGCGTGCCCAGGATCTGCCGACACCGCGCGGCGGGATCGCCGCGTTCTCGGCTGGCGTTCTGGGGGATTGTGTGGTGGGCGGTGAGGGTCCGAACGGGACGTTCGCGGCCGTCGAGTGCGTCGGTGCGTTCGCGATGACGACGCTTCCGGGGCTCGTCCTGCCGCGGCACGGGCTCGGCGCGGTGTTCTGGGAAGGGCGTGCCTACGCGCTGCTGGGCGGCCCCCAGCCCGGGCTGACGGTCAGCGGCGCGGTCGAGGTACTCGACCTGCGCTGACCCGGCAAGATGGCGAGGTGCAGGCCCTGCCGACGATCCACCCGATGCGTTCGCTGGGCCTGCTGTCGGTGGCGCACGCGGTCAATCACGCCTACGCCGTCCTGCTGCCGCCCATCTTCCTCGCGATCATCGAGGAGTTCGGCGTCACGGTCTCGGCCGTGGCGATCCTCGCGGCGGTGGGCGCCTTTGCCTCGGGGATGGTACAGCTCAGCTACGCCGAGCTGACCCGGCGCGTCTCCCGCCGCCGGCTGCTGGGGCTGGGCGGCCTCGTGTTTGGTGGCGGGTTCGCGGCGACGGCCCTCGCCAGCAACTTCGTCACGTTCGCCATCCCGACCATCCTCGCCCGGATCGGCGGCTCGCCGCAGCACCCGGTCGGAAATGGCCTCCTCGCTGAGCAGTTCCCGCCGGAGCGGCGCGGGTTCGCGATCAGCGCCCACATCGCAGGCGGGAACCTGGGCACCGTCGTCATCGCGGTCGTCGGGACGACGATGCTCGCCGCGATCGGTTGGCGCGGGGTGTCGGTCGTGTTCGGCGTGGCCGCGGCGTTGATCGGCCTCAGCATCCTGGCGCTCGTCCGCGAACGCGGCACGGACCGGGCCGCCGCGGTGGCCGGCGGCAGCAGCCGGGACGCCCTCCGCCGGGTCCTGGCCGACCGCGATCTGCGCTGGTTGTTCCTGACGTCGGTCCTCGGTGGCGGCGGGCGCGGCCTCGGGGTCGTCAATCTCTTCGCGCTCATCTACCTGACCCGGGTCATCGGGTTCGATGTGGCGACGTCCGGCCTGATGTACGGCGCGCTGATCGTCTTCAGCGTCCCGATGCCGTTGGTGGCCGGCTGGCTGTCGGACCGGTTCGGCCGCAAGCCGCTCATCATCGCGGCCTACCTCGGGGGCGCCGTCGGCTTCGTCGTGTTCGTTCTTGCCGGGTCCTCGCTCCTCTGGCTGTGGGTCGGGATCGTGCTGATGGGTCTCTTCTCGTTCGCCGAATCGCCCCAGCTCCAGGCGCTCCTCGCCGACATCGCGCCGCCCGCCACCCGGGACGCCTCGTATGCCCTCTACTTCACGCTGGCGTTCGGCGTCGGGTCGTTGTGGACGGCGCTCTATGGCATCGTCATCGAGGCGCTGGGCGAACCCACCGGCGTCCCGGTCGTCTTCGGCCTGATGGCGGCGGCGTTCGTGGCCGCGGCCGTGGCCACCCTGCCGATCCGGACCGACGACGCGGGCACGAGGACGCCGGCTGGCATACTGCCGCCGAACGGGCCCTGACCGCACGGGCCGCGCGAGGAGTGGCTTGGACGCGAGGATCCTGCTCGTCGAGGATGACCCATCGATCCGCGAGGTGACGGCCATCGGGCTGCGCAACGCGGGCTTCACGGTGGACACTGCCAGCGACGGGCGCGAGGGCCTGGACCGCTTCGAGCGCGAGCCGTTCGATCTGGTCCTGCTCGACGTCATGTTGCCGCGGATGGACGGCCTCGAGGTCGCCCGGGCGATCCGCCGGACCTCGACGATCCCCGTCGTGATGCTCACGGCCCGCGCGGACACGCTCGATGTCGTGGTCGGGCTCGAGGCCGGTGCCGACGACTACGTTCGCAAGCCGTTCGAGGTCCCCGAGCTCGTCGCCCGCGTGCGCGCGGCCCTGCGCCGGGTCGGGCGGGGACCCGAGGATGGCGCCGCCCAGCTGCGCCTCGGACCGCTCCTCATCGACATCGCCGGGCGGACGGTGAGTCGTGACGGACGGGATATCCCGCTCACGCGCACGGAGTTCGACCTGCTGGTCGATCTCGCGCGACATGCCGGCCAGGTGCTCGCCCGGGACACGCTCCTCGACCGGATCTGGGGTTACGACTACCTCGGGGATTCGCGGCTCGTGGACGTCGCGGTGGGCCGGCTGCGAGCCAAGGTCGAGGCCGATCCTGCGGCCCCGGAGCTGATCCTCACCGTCCGCGGCGCCGGCTACAAGGCCAGTCGGTAGGGCAGGGGCCGATCGTGTCGCGGCTGGGTGGGGTCCGGGCTCGACTGACGGCGTCGCTCGTCGCCCTCGTCGCGCTCACGGCGATCGTGCTTGGCGTCGGCGCGTCGGTCTTCGTGGACCTGCGGCTGCACGATCAGGTGCTCCAGACTGCCGCCGAGCAGGCGAGCTTCGACCTGTCCGTGGTCGTCCCGGAGCGCCAGCTCCCGGATCGACCGACGCCAGAGGACATCGCCCGGAGCGGACTCGCCGAGACGTTCCGTCGGGGCGAGGTGAGCGAGGTACGGCGGGGCGCCGTGGAGACGTACGTCGACCTGGGCGGCGAAGAACGGTTCCAGTCCGACGAACGCCTGTCCGGGCTGCTCACGCTCGTGCCCGCGGACATGCGGGCCCGCATCGATCGGGGCGAGATCGCCTACGGCTGGCTCGACGTGGCTGGGGCCCCGTCGCTCGTGGTGGGCGGTCGCCCGGCCGGTGGCGGCCCCGCGTTCTACTTCGTCCGCGATGTCAGCGGCATCAACCAGGCCATCGACCAGCTGCGTCTGGCGCTGGCGGTCGGCGCGCTCGTCCTGCTCGCGCTCGCGCTCGTGATCGCGCGGCGAGTGGCGCGCAGCATCCTGGCCCCGGTCGAGGAGGCCGGGCAGGTCGCGGAGCGGATCGAGCGCGGTGACCTCTCGGCGCGCGTCCCGGTCACGTCGCGAGACGAATTCGGGACGTGGGCCGAGCGGTTCAACCGGATGACCGGAGTCCTGGCAGAAACGATCCGACGGCTCGAGACGGCCCAGCACCAGAACCGGCGGTTCGTCGCCGATGTGTCGCATGAGCTGCGGACGCCGCTCGCGGCGCTCGTCGCCGAGGCGTCGATCGTCGGGGACCATCTCGAAGAGCTGCCTCCTGAGACCCGCCGGGCGGCGGAGCTGCTCGTGGCCGATGTGGGGAGGATGCGTACGCTCGTCGAAGAGCTCATGGAGCTCTCGCGCTTCGACGCCTCCGCCGAGGAGGTGGCGGCCGAACCCGTCGACGTCGTCCGCCTCGCGCAGGCCGTGATCGCTGCGCGCCTGCCGACCGCACGCTTCGATCCGCCCGCGCCGTCGGTCGTCGTGGACACGGACCCGCGTCGGCTGGAGCGCATCCTCGCCAACTTCCTCGACAACGCCCGCGAACACGCCGGGGCCGCCGACGTCACGGTAGACCTCGAGGTCGCGGGCGAGGACCTCGTCCTGGCCGTCTCGGATCGCGGGCCCGGCGTTCCCGATGACCGGCTGCAACGCATCTTCGAGCGGTTCACGAAGCTCGACCCGTCGCGCAGCGGGGGCAGCAGCGGGTTGGGCCTGGCGATCGCCGCTGAGCACGCCGCCCTCCTCGGCGGGTACCTGCAGGCGATGAACCGCGACGGCGGCGGTCTGCGCCTGGAACTCGTCGTTCCGCTTCCTGTGACCCGTTCGTTACATGCCAGCCATAGCCCGGTGACCCGCGGGTTCGATAGTGGGATTCCAACGACCACTACGAGGGAGTCCGAGCCATGAACCGCACCGGTCACCACATCCTCTCCGTCCTGGCCCTCTCGGTCATCGCGATCGCCGTCGTCGCCTGTGGCCCGACCGGCGGTCTCGGCACCGTGCCGCCCG
>CAZFXH010000272.1:0-4231 GCA_964522905.1 uncultured Anaerolineaceae bacterium | reverse complement strand
AACGGCCGTATCCGGGTCGGACAGCGGATCACCGTCGTGCGTGAGGAGGCCGCCGACACCGCCGGGACCGTGGAGCCGGGCCGGACCGTGACGCTCAATGGCGTCGTGACGAGTCTCCAGACCGCCCACGGTATCGACCGCGTGGATATCACGGAGGCCGGGCCGGGCGACATCGTCAGTGTCGCGGGGCTGCCGGAGGTCACGATCGGCGATACGCTCACCGACCCCGCGGACCCGCGGTCGCTGCCGCGGCTCGACGTCGACGCGCCGACGCTGCGGATGACGTTCGGGGTCAACACCTCGCCGCTCGCCGGTCGCGAGGGCAAGTACGTCACGAGCCGCCAGATCAAGGCCCGCCTGGACAAGGAGGTCCTAGGTAACGTATCGATCGAGGTCCGGCCGTCCGAATCGGCCGAGGCGTTCGAGGTCCGCGGCCGGGGCGAGCTCCAGCTCGCGGTCCTGATCGAACAGATGCGCCGAGAGGGCTTCGAGCTGACGGCCTCACGTCCGGAGGTGCTCCTGCGGACGGTCGATGGCGAGATCCAGGAGCCGTACGAGCGGGTCACCATCGACATCCCGCCCGACTACATCGGCGAGATCCAGGGCGCGATGGCCGGCCGTGGCGGCCGTCTCGAGCAGATGAGCACGGACACGGACGGTCGTGTCCGGATGGAGTACGTGTTGCCGGTCCGCGGCCTCATCGGCTACCGCGGCCAGCTCCTGACCGATACGCGCGGCACCGCCCTCCTCCACCAGATCGGCGAGGGTTATGGGCCGTGGGCGGGCGAACTGACCCACCGCACGAACGGCGTCCTCGTCAGCGACCGTGCCGGGACGAGCAACTCGTACGGCCTGTTCAACCTCGAGCAACGGGCGGAGCTGTTCATCGGCGCCGGCGTCGAGGTCTACGAGGGGATGGTCGTCGGGGAGAACAGCCGGTCGGGGGACATGGACGTGAACCCGACGAAGGAGAAGAAGCTCACGAACATCCGCACCCACTCCCACGACGAGTCGCTGCGACTGACCCCAGCCCGGCCGATCACGCTCGAGAGCGCCCTGGAGTTCATCTCCGGCGATGAGCTCGTCGAGGTCACGCCGCTGTCGATCCGCCTTCGCAAGCGTGCCCTGTCGCAGCACGACCGGCGGCGCGAGGTGGGCCGGGCCGAGGACCTCCGACGCGCCACGGAACGCGAAGTGGCACCCACCGGGTGATGCCGCCCCGTACCAAATGACCCCGCGCAGGGTCGCGCGACCGTGTACGGTGTCGAGGTGACGAAGCGCCAAACGGGCCGGGGGGCCGTCCGACGCCTCCTGTTCGCCGCATCCCTTGCCCTCGTCGCCCTGGTGCCTTCCTGGGCGGCGCCCGAGGTCGCGGCGGCGGCGGACCGACTTCCCGATCTGAGCGCCGCCAGCCCGTCCCAGTTCCGGATCGTCAACAGCAACGGCCGTCGGCTCCTCCGGTTCACGGGCGTGCTCATCAACAAGGGTGCGGGACCCATCGAGATCCTGGCGCGCCGCGCCAGCAGCACATCCGCCTGGACCGTGCAGCAGGTGGTCGACAACACGTCCGGCGGGGAACGGCGATTGGACACCGATGCCGTGCTGCAGTACGGAGGCGACGGCCACAGCCACTGGCACGTCAAGAGCATGATGGCCTACCACCTGTGGTCCGGCCATGGCACGAGGTCCGACCGCAAGGTGGGGTTCTGCTTCTTCGACACGACGTTGTGGTCGCCCAGCCTGCCGGGCTCTCCCGGGAGCCCGTACTACCGCGAGTCGTGGTGTGGCGGACGGACGGCCCTGACGTCCCGAACCGGGATCTCGGTCGGATGGGCGGATACGTATCGGTGGAGCCTCCCGCATCAGTGGATCGACATCACCGGCCTGCCGGGCGGCACGTACACCGTACGAGCGATGTCCGACCCGAACGATTGGTTCCTCGAGGAGGACGAGACAGGGCGGTGCGGTTGGACGAAGGTGCGGTTCGGCTCGAGCGGCACCTCGGTTTCGGTGGTCAGTCGGGGCACGGGCTGCATCAACGACTGGAAGGGCAAGACGTTCGAGCCCCACATCACGTGGGCGTTCGCGAACGGCATCACCAACGGCTGCTTCGTCGACCTGTACTGCTACGGCAATGCCGTGACCCGCGCCCAGATGGCGTTGTTCATCGATCGGGCGACGGAACTGCTTCCGACCGACGAGGACTTCTTCGACGATGACGATGGTGTCACCGGCGAGGCGGCCATCAACCGATTGGCCGCAGCCGGCATCACGGGTGGCTGCGCGCCCCGCCGCTATTGCCCGCATGACCACGTGACCCGCGCCCAGATGGCGAGCTTCCTCGTCCGGACGCTGGACCTGCCTCCCGCCGTCGAGCCCGATCACTTCCGCGACGACGACGGATCGACCCATGAGGCCGACATCGACAGCCTGTTCGAGGCCGGGATCACCGGCGGTTGCGGCGCGGGCCTGTACTGCCCGAAGGAACCTGTCACCCGTGGCCAGATGGCCGCATTCCTGTACCGCGCGTTCGCGGTTCCACCGGAGGAAGAACCATGATGACCCGAGGCCATCTGCGAACCGCCCTGCCGGCCATCCTTGCGGCCGCCGCCATCCTGTTCACCGCGATCCCCGTCGCCGCGGAAGAGCCCCAGCTCGCCGCGCCCGCCGAGCGCACCGCCGAGGCGATCGAGCCGGCAGCCCTCGTCTCGGGGCAGCTGACCGTGACCCGCGTCACGGGCGGCCTCAGCAGTCCGCTCGGCGTGACCCACGCGGGTGACGGCTCCGGACGCCTGTTCATCGTCGAGCGCGGTGGCCGGGTTCGGGTGGTCAAGGGCGGACAGGTGACGGGTACCTTCTTCAATGTCAGCAACAAGATCTCGTGTTGCGGCGAACGCGGCCTCCTCGGCCTGGCCTTTCACCCGGACTTCGCGACCAACCGCTACCTGTACATCTACTACACGCGCTCGGATGGCGACATCATCGTCTCCCGACTGCGGGCCAACGCCGGCAAGACGTCGGTGGATCCCGCCACTGAGCAGGTCCTCCTCCGGATCGAGCACGGTCAGCACTCGAATCACAACGGCGGTTCGATGGCGTTCGGGCCCGATGATGGCTACCTCTACATCGGAACGGGCGATGGCGGAGGCTCCGGCGATCCATTGGAGAACGGCCAGGACATCACGGGCGAGTTGCTCGGCAAGATCCTGCGGATCGACGTCGATGGGACCGGAGCCGGCGACTTCGATGGCTATGCGATCCCCACCGATAACCCATTCGTAGGCAAGAACGGGGACGACGAGATCTGGGCGTACGGCCTGCGCAACCCGTGGCGTATCTCGTTCGACCGCACCACCGGCAACCTGTTCATCGCGGACGTCGGCCAGAGCCGGCGCGAGGAGGTCAACCGAGAGGTCGCCTCGAGCGCCGGAGGACGCAACTACGGCTGGGACGTCATGGAAGGTTCGCTCTGTTTCGAGCCGGCGAGCGGCTGCAACAAGACGGGCAAGGTCCTGCCGGCGGCCGAGTACAGCCATTCCCTCGGCTGTTCGATCACGGGCGGCTATGTCTATCGCGGCACCCATCGCGATCTTCAGGGTCTGTACGTCTACGGCGACTTCTGTAGCGGTCGCATCTGGACCATGAACGAGAACGGCTCCGGTGAGACCGTGCGCCGCGACACGAGTCTCAACATCAGCTCGTTCGGCGAGAGCGAGGGCGGCGAGCTCTATCTGACCGATCTCAATGGCGTCCTGTATCGGGTCATCGCGCCCGAATTCACGGACATCGCGAACTCCACCTTCCTCGACAGCATCCACTGGCTCCTGTACGAGGGGATCACCGTGGGCTGCGGCGGTGGCAAGTTCTGCCCCTCGGACCCGGTCACCCGCGTCCAGATGGCCATGTTCCTCGTCCGGGCGTTCGACCATCCGCCCGTGGGCACGGACTTCTTCACCGACGACGACGGCATCACCGGCGAGAGCTCGATCGACGCGTTGGCCGCGGCCGGCATCACGAGCGGGTGCGACCCGGAGCTCTTCTGCCCGACCCGCCGGGTCACCCGCGCCGAGATGGCGATCTTCCTCGACAAGGAGCTAAGCCCGCCGGCGACCGGCACAGACTTCTTCGACGACGACAACGGCAAGACGGGCGAGAGCTCGATCAACCGGCTGGCCGCGGCGGGCATCACCGGCGGCTGCGCTACGGACAAGTACTGCCCGACCGCCAGCGT
>CAZFXH010000271.1:0-7406 GCA_964522905.1 uncultured Anaerolineaceae bacterium | reverse complement strand
CGGGCTGTCGATGTGGCTCGGGCACTTGTTCTGGCATGGCGGCAGGCAGTACGCGTTGTGGTCGCTGAAGATCAGCTCGAGGTTCGTCCGGCGCAGGCGGCGAACCACCTCAGTCTGGGTCTGGATCTTCATCTCGGGCTCGCATGTGCGCGAGCAGGAGATCGGCGGGTGCTCCTCGCCTTCGACCTCGACGACGCACATCCGGCACGCGCCGAAGCCAGGCAGCTTCGGTTCGTAGCACAGGGTCGGGATCTCGATGCCGTTGTCGCGGCAGACCTCGAGGATCGTCTGGCCCTCGAAGCCTTCGACGACGCGGCCGTCGACCTCGATGCGGATGCGCGGCGTGGACTGGGGCCGCTGCGGCGACTGCGTGTCGAGCAGTCGGTCCGCGAGCGAATCCGAGGCAGACTCCGGGGCCGGCGCGGGGGTCGTGGGGCTGCGCTCTGGACGGGCCAGGGTGTCGGTCATCGGGAGGCCTCGGTCGATGCCGGCTGGGGACGGCGGGCAGGGTCGAAGTCGGACCCGAAGTATCGCATCCCGCTCGTCAGCGGGAGGGTGGCCAGCCGCTCGTGGTCGCACAGGGCGGACGCGACGATGTCGGCGGCGAGGTCCGACGCGAGCTGCGTGTCGACCGGCCGCAGCAGGTCGTCCTCGCGCCGGGCCACGATCTCGGCCAGGCGCTTCGTGCCGATCCGGCACGGGATGGACTTGCCGCACGCCTCGTTCGAGCAGAAGCGGGTCAGGACGCCGACGAGCTCGAGCAGGTCCGTCCGGTCGTCGACGACCACGACGGAGCCCGAGCCGAGGTGCGCACCGGCCGCGCGCAACGGCCCGAAGTCGTAGGGCGTGTCGAGCGCATCCGGGGGCAGGAGCCCACCGGATGGGCCACCGATCAGGACGGCCTTCATCGAACGGCCAGCGGGAAGCTTGCCGCCGAGACCCAGCACCTCGCGCAGGGGCGTGCCGAGCGGGACCTCCGCGATCCCGTTCTTGCCGCCGGGAGTGCGCACCTGGACGAGCACGGTGCCCGGGCTGCTGCTCGTGCCGGTCGCCCGGAATGCGCTGGCGCCCTCGCGCACGATCCACGGAACGGCCGCCAGGGTCTGGACGTTATGGACGAGGGTCGGGCGGTCGAATAGCCCGCGTTCGGCCGGGTGGGGTGGCCGCTGCTCGGGCTGGCCGCGCTTGCCCTCCAGCGCCTTGAGCAGCACGGTCTCTTCGCCGAGCATGTACGCGCCCTGGACGGGCCGCACCGTCATGAAGATATCGTGGCCGGAGCCCGAGACGTCCTCCCCGACGAAGCCTGCATCCGTCGCGGCCCCGATCGCCGCCGACAGGCGTCCGATGACGTCGGCATCCTCTGACCGGACTGCGATGAAGACCTCCGTCGCGCCGATCGCGTAGGCCGCGATGGCGGCCCCTTCGATCACCGAGAACGGGTCCAGGAGCATGAGCGTGCGGTCCGTGTGCGAGGCCGGGTCGGCGCCGTAGCCATTCGCCACGACGTAGCGCCGGTCCGCGTCGGTCGAGGCGGCCGTACGCCACTTGTCGCCGGCCGGGAACCCGGCGCCGCCGCGCCCGCGCAGCCCGGACTCGGCGACCGTGGCGATGATCGCGGTCGGACCCAGGTCGCGGATGGCTCGGCGCAGCGCGGCAAAGGCGCCTGCTTCGACCGCGGCGTCGAGGTCCGTCGGGTCCTTGGCCTTCGCCCGGCCGAGGAGGATCGTCGGCCAAGCGGCCGGCGTCTTCAGGATCTCGGTCACGTCAGGCCTGCGCCGGTGCGCCGGGGCGGCCGCCCCCGTCCAGCGCGGCATCGAACGCCGCGAGATAGGTCGACTCAGCCGGGCGGTGCTCGTCCACGGCCTGCGCCTGCTCGGCGGACGCCGCGGGCTCGAAGCGCAGGTGCGCGTAGAAGCTCGCCGTGCCGTAGATGTACGCGTACCAGGCGCCCGTTTCGTGGCTGATCCGCTTGATGGCCGCCACGGGCAGGTAGCCGTAAGCCGCCTGGGTCGCCTCGAGGATGTCGAGCATCCGCGCCGGGTCGTGGTCGTGCTCGTCGAGGATCGCGTCGACCTGGGCGAGGTCCACGGGCGCGAACGTCCGGTACGCGGGGTCCGGGACGGTCCGCCCGGACCGGCGCAGGGCGGATTCCTCGCGCCGCTCCCCGTAGGTCTCGGCCGCGCCCCAGTGGACGTGGTACCGGCCGCGGGTATCGATGCCGCCCATGTCGATGCACTCGATCGGGCAGGCCTGCGCGCACTGGAAGCAGGTCTCGCACTTGAGCGTTCCCCACTCGTCGTAGAGCAGTTGGAGGCGGCCCCGGAACTTGTGCAGGACGTCGACCCGCACCTCGGGGTACATGATCGTGACCTTGGGCTCGAAGAACCGGCGCAGCGTCAGCGCCATGCCCTTCGCGATGCCGAGACCCGGGATGAAGCTCATCGGGTCACGCTCACCGGCCCACGAGCACGATCGCCGTGGCCGTCACGAACAGGTTGAGCAGCGACGCCGGCAGCAGCCACTTCCAGGCGAAATCCATCAGCTGGTCGATGCGCACGCGCGGGAGCGTGCCACGCATCCACACGAACGTGAACACGAGCGTGTACGTCTTCAGCATGAACCAGAGGATACCGGCGACCCAGTCCAGCCCGATGTACGCCCACGCACCGAGCATCGCGACGATGAACAGGTTGGCGAGGACGAACCCGGCGAGCAGCGCCTGCCACCACTTGATGCGTGAGCTCGCCACCCAGAACGGCGCGGCGAAGAGAAGCGTGAGCACGACCGGCACGATGGCGGCCAGCAGCAGCAGGCCGATGCCCATGCCGCCCGGGTCCAGCGAGAGCTCGACCGGCCACGGCCACGGGAACGGCGCGTTCCAGCCGCCGAGGAACAGCGTGACGAACAACGCCGAGACGATGAACACGTTCACGTACTCGGCGAAGAAGAAGAAGCCGAAGCGCATGCCCGAGTACTCGGTGGCGAAGCCTGCGACGATCTCGGAATCCGCCTCGGTCAGGTCGAAGGGCGTGCGGTTCGCCTCCGCGGTCATGGCGATGAAGAAGATCAGGGCGCCGAGCGGCTGGCGGAAGATGTACCAGTCGGTGAACCAGCCGGCCTGGTTCTCGGCGATCTGGTTGACGCTCATCGTGCCGGCCAGGAGGATCAGCCCGACGACCGACAGCACGAGCGGGATCTCGTAGCTGATGACCTGGGCCGCGGCGCGCAGCCCGCCCAGCAGCGAGTACTTGTTGTAGCTCGCCCAGCCCGCCATGAGCAGCCCGACCACCGAAAGCCCGCCGATCGCGAAGAAGTAGAGCAGCCCGAGGTTCAGGTCCTGCCCGACGAGCCCGGGGGCGAACGGGATCACGAGCAGGGTCATGACACTCGCGAGGTAGACGACGACCGGGGCCCAGGTGAACACGATGGGGTCCGCACCGGTCGGTGTGAAGTCCTCCTTCATGAGGACCTTGAGCCCGTGGACCACGGACAGGAGCGATCCGAACGGCCCGACCCGGTCCGGCCCGATCCGAAGATTCATCAGGGCGATGATCTTCATCTCCATGTAGATGATCACGAACGCGGTGGGGATCGTCATCAGCAGGATGATCGTCACGGCCACCACGAACCGGACGATCGGCAGGTTCGCGCCGAGGATCTCGAGGATCGGCCCGCCGAGCAGCACGATCACGGCGACCAGCCCGACCGTCGCGAGGATCAGCAGCGGCACGACCGTGAACACGATCTTGCCCGGCAAGGTCAGCCTGCCCCAGCTGCGGCCGATGACGGTCATGTGGCGATCACTTGTCGACGCCGCCCATGATGGGATCCAACGAAGCCATGACCGCCATGGTGTCCGCGACCAGGTGGCCCGGGGTCATCACCCCAACGGCCTGGAGGTGGATGAACGAGGGGTCGTGGATGCGCATGCGGAACGGCTGGTCCGTGCCGTCGCTCATGACGTAGGCGGCGTACTGGCCGCGCGGGCCCTCGATGCCTGCGTAGGCGCGGCCAGGGCGGGGACGCAGCAGGCGCGGCAGCTTGGCCATGACGGGCCCGTCCGGCATCTGGTGCAGACACTGGTCGATGATCCGCAGGCTCTGCTTGACCTCGTCCATCCGGAGCAGGTAGCGCGCCAGGCAGTCGCCTTCGCTTCGGGTCGGGATGTCGAAGTCGAGCTCCGGATAGATGCTGTACGGATGCGCCCGGCGGACGTCGAACGGGACGCCTGTAGCGCGCAGGTTCGGGCCCGTCATGACCATCCGCAGCGCCGCTTTCGAATCGATCGTGCCGAGACCGCGCATGCGGCGCACGAAGATCTCGTTCTCGTTGAGGAGTGCGTTGCCGGCCTCGATCTGTTCGGTCGCGTGGCTCATCCAGTCGCCGAGCCGGCTCATGAACTCGTGGTTCAGGTCGCCGTTCACGCCACCGATCCGGAAGTAGTTGAACAGCATCCGCTGGCCGGTGAGCGCTGCCAGCATCTCGACGATCTCGTCACGTTCGATGAAGGACCACAGGATCGGTGTCAGGCCGCCGAGGTCGAGTGCCATCCAGCCGAGGAACAACGCGTGGCTGGCGACGCGGTTCAGCTCCGCGGAGAGGACGCGGATGTACTCCGCCCGGCGCGGGACCTGCACGTCCATCAGCTTCTCGAACGCCATGACACCCGGCCACTCGCAGAACAGCGAGCTCACGTATTCGAGCGGATCGAGGTAGCAGATGGCCTGGTGGTAGTCGGCGTTCTCGCACAGCTTCTCGACGCCGCGGTGCAGGTATCCCAGGACCGGGTCGAGGTCGACGACCTTCTCGCCGTCGAGCTTGAGCACCACCCGGAGCACGCCATGCGTCGAGGGGTGCTGGGGGCCCATGTTGATGAACATCTCGCCGTCGCCGAGCGTGTAGAACTCGGCCTCGCGCTCGGTCCGTGGCGGGTACGGCGGGACCGGCTCGAACACGCCAAGGTCGCGGTCCAGGCGCACGCGCGGGTCGTCGCTCGGTGCGTCTGGCTGGGCGTGGGCGTGGGCGTCGGGGCGGGGCTTCGTTGCGGTCATGCGCGATCCTTGGGCGTCGTGGCTTCAGTCAGGTGTCGGCCCGACGGACCGTGGCGGTCGCCGGGGCGTTGCGCGGCGTGTGCGTCCGCTCCATGTGTCGCACGCCCGCCCCCGGCGAGCGAGCGGCGTCGTCGGCCAGGTAGAAGTCCTTGCGCAGCGGGAAGCTCTGGTAGTCGGGCGGCATGTAGATGCGCCGGAGGTCGCGATTGCCTTCGAACGTGATGCCGAACATGTCGTAGGCCTCGCGCTCCATCCACTCGGCGCCCTTCCACAGGAAGGTGACCGAGGGCACGCGCGGGTCGTCGCGCGACAGGCCGTCGGCGATGACCCGCAGCCAGTCCGGGGTCGTCGCGCTCCACAGGTGGTACACGACCTGCATGACCTTACCCGTATCCACGCCGGCGAGGTCGGCCAGGAACTCGAAGCCGAAGGCGGGCTCGTCGTGGAGCGCGGTGATGACCTGGACGACGTCTCCCGGGCCGATGCGGATCTCGGTCTCGTCGTGGCGCTGGCGGACCGGGCCGGTCAGCTGCTCGGCGAAGCGGCCCTCCAGGCGAGCCTTGAACGCGCGGTCCATGGTCAGACCTGCTCGGGAACGGTCGGCCCGATCGCACGCTCGGGCCAGTGCCCGCGGCGGTCCTTGACGAGCTGCTGGAGCTTCATCATCCCGTAGATGAGGCCCTCGGGGCGGGGCGGACAGCCGGGGACGTAGACGTCGACGGGCATGACCCGGTCGATGCCCTCCACCGTGGAGTAGCTCCGCTTGTAGCGGCCTCCGGAGCACGTGCAGTCGCCCATCGCCACGCACCACTTGGGCTCCGGCATCTGCTCCCACAGCCGGACGAGCGGACCCGCCATCTTCGTCGTGAGCGTGCCCGCGACGATCAGGACGTCAGCCTGGCGCGGACTGGCCCGGAACGGGAACATGCCCCAGCGATCCATGTCGTTCTTGGAGGTGGCCGCCGACATCATCTCGATGGCGCAGCAGGCCAGGCCCGACAGCAGCGGCCACAGGCTGTTCATCCGGATCAGGTCGAGCACGTAGTCGGCCTTCGTCGGGATGACCTCGAGAAAGCCGCCCCAACGGGCGTCGTCGCGGCGGCCGAGCCCGCTCGCCTCGAACTCGGCGAGGTGCGTGATGTCGGTCGGTCGCCCGCCGTCGTAGGCCGCCGGGTCGGCGGCCTGCCAGAGCGAGTTGGGGACGACGATCGGGACCGTCAGCGCGTCCGACGGGCGGGTCGCCGGCAGCGCCGGCTGGGTGGTGGCGTCGGAGCCGATGGCCGTCAGGTCGGATGGGCCGGTCCCGAGGTTCTCGGTCTCACCCTTGCCCGTCGGCTTCACCGCCATGTCATCGCCCCCTTGCGCCAGGCATACGCCAGGCCGAGCAGGAGGATCCCCACGAAGATCAACATGCTGACCAGGCCTCCGAGCAGAAGCGAGTCGAAGGCGATCGCCCACAGGTAGATGAAGATGACCTCGATGTCGAACGCGACGAACAGCAGTGCGTAGATGTAGAACGACAGGCCGAACCGGCCATGGGTGTCGCCATAGGTGTCGATGCCCGATTCGTAGGGCAGGCCTTTGTGCACGTCGCCCCGGTTGCGGTGGGACACGAGCCACGCTGCGGCGATCGTCAGGAACACGAAGGACACGCCCGCGAAGGCGAAGCCGATGACGTACCAGATCCCGGTCAAGCGAACTCCCTTGGAGCGACGCGTTTCCGTTCCGCGCCGCGCCGCCGGATCTCGCGGATCCGTCGAGGCGGCGGGCAGGGGGCGGCAAGAGTGCCGCTCACGCCACTTGCATTCTAGCAGCGGGCACGGGCGGACCGGGGTGGGACCGGGGTGAGACCGGGGCCGTCAGAGCGGCACCTCCGGATCGGCCGAGGAGGGGTCGAGCCGGCTTGGTCGTCGGCCCCCGCCGAGTGCATCGGGACCCGACGAGACACCAGCCAGGGGAGCGGGACGCGCCGAGCGCGCGTGCAGGATCACGCCCCGCCCCCCGGCGGTGTGGCCGCCGAAGCGACCATGACCAGACTGACGATGGAGGGGTCCACGCCGCAATACGGCACCTTCCCTATTGGTGCACGGCGACCCCGTTCAGCGGTGGGGGCGCGCGGGGAGCCGGAAGGCGAACAGCCCGAGTGGTGCCGTGTCGGCATCCGCTTTGGGCCAGTCCCGGCCGAACGCCATCACCCGGAAGCGGCCCATGGCGGCCGGGTCGAGCAGCCGCATGAGCGCGGACCGGACCAGCGTGTAGCCCTCGAAGGTCGTGGCCGGATCCGCCTGGATCGCCTGCAGGCGCGCCTCGATGCCGAGACCCATGAGCGCCTCGGCCTGGGTCGTGAGGCCGATC
>CAZFXH010000270.1:0-4074 GCA_964522905.1 uncultured Anaerolineaceae bacterium | reverse complement strand
CAGATCGCGTCGCCTCGACCCGCGGGCGTCGCTTCCCACGCGACACCGTGGCCCGAAGACGTCGATCGATCCGCCCGCACCGCTCCCGATTCGCGAATCCCCGGGTATCCTCTTCGGCGGAGAGGTGGCCGAGCGGTTGATGGCGGCGCTCTTGAAAAGCGCTGAGTCGAAAGACTTCGTGGGTTCGAATCCCACCCTCTCCGCCACCCCGATCCCGCGCGGGAGGAGCCTCGCATGGCCATCGATTGTTCCCACCTCGACACCATCACGGCGGTGCAGGACGGTGGCGGCGTCTGTCCCACGTGCGTGGCCATGGGCTCCACCTGGGTCAACTTGCGACAGTGCCTCGCCTGCGGTCAGGTCGGCTGCTGCGATTCCAGCCCGAACACCCACGCCACGAAGCACCACCAATCCACCGGGCATCCGCTGATCCGCTCGATCATGCCCGGCCAGGACTGGATGTGGTGCTATTTGGATGAGCTGCAGTTCCGGAAGGTTGACGGCGACTACCTTGCGGTGGATCCATTCTTCGAGGCCGGAATGTGGTTCATCGGTCAGCACCTGGAGGGTGGCGGGTCGCTGGCCGACGTCGCCCCGGACATAGTGGTCGGTGATGGCTTCCCGCTCGGCGGCTGGCTCGAGACCTATCGGGAACGCGGACGCCGGGACGACCTCCGGCCGGACGAACGAGCCGCCCTCGAATCGGTGCCCGGCTGGACCTGGTGACCCAGGGACCCCCACCGGGCCTGTGCGGTGCGTGCCGGCACTCGCGCGTGATCCAGACCGCGCGCAACTCGATCTTCCGTTTGTGCGAGCGGTCCACCACCGATCCCCACTTTCCGCGCTACCCCAACCTCCCCGTTCTGGACTGCGCGGGCTTCAAGCCCATCGAGCCCGCGCCGCGCGTCCAGCCGAGCGCTTGACGCCCGCCCCGGGGCCTGCCATCCTCCCGCGACATCACGAAGAACGGGCTGTGAACGGGACGAGTACCCGTCGAGCGTCGGCAGAGAGACCCGGTGGCTGGTGGAAACCGGGGCGACGACGGCAGGGAATGGACCCGGGAGCCTCCGGACCGAACGCGACGGCCGCATCGGCGGCACCAGCCAGTAGGCTCCGGCGCAGAGCGCCAGCGATACAGGGCAGCGCCGATCGGCAGGGACCTTCCCAGCCCGTCGGTCACGAAAGTGCGGCATCGCCGAATGAGGGTGGCACCGCGGAAGGCACGACCTTTCGTCCCGGGACGATAAGGTCGTTTCTGATTCCCGAGGCCACGCGATGAGCACCGCCGATCCGATCAGCCTGACGCAGGCCAAGCGATACGCCGCCAACGCCGACACGATCCTGCTGCGCGCGACGCGCCCGGCGGACCTCGAGACGCCCATCGGTGCGTTCCTCAGGCTCGACGACGGCGGCCCGGCCTATCTCCTTGAGTCGGTCGAGGGTGGCGAGCGGCTCGGCCGCTACTCGTTCCTGGGCGTGGGCCCGCGTCGACTGCTGGAGGTCCGCGACGGCCAGGCCCAGATCCAGACCCGTCCCGTCACCGTTCCGACGTACACGCCGGACCTGCCCTTCCACACGGTCGATGGCGGCGACCCGCTGGCCGCGATCCGCGCCTTCGTCCCGCGCCGGCGCGTCCAGCCGACCGAGGGCATGCCACGGTTCACCGGCGGCGCCGTCGGTGCCCTCGCGTACGACGCGAGCTCCATGTTCGAACCGTCCGTACCGCTGCCCGAGCACGACCCCGTGGGCGTCCCGACCGCCGCGTTCATCGAGACGGACCTCGTGCTCGTCTTCGACCATTTGACCCACACGCTCTCGGCCATCGCCTCGCTCCACACGGAGCCCGCCGACCTCGAGGGCCGCTACAAGATCGCCGAGGCCGCCATCTTCGAGGCGCTCGAGCGCACATCCCGACCGAGCGCCGCCGAGCTGCGCGGTCCCGCCGCGCGTCCGCCGTCCGGGGCCACGATCGCCGGGCCGATCGAGACGAGCCTGGGCCGCGAGGAGTACATCCACGCGGTCGAGGTCGCCAAGGACGCGATCGCATCGGGCGAGGCGATCCAGGTCGTGCTCGCCCGGCGCCAGTCGTTCGACCTGCCGCTCGATCCCGCGACGGGCTCGGGGCTCGATGGCATCGGGCTGTACCGCGCCCTCAGGCGCGTGAACCCGAGCCCGTACCTCTTCTTCGTGCGCACCCCCACGTTCGAAGTCGTCGGCGCGTCGCCGGAGCTACTGCTGCAGGCCGAGGGCGACAAGCTCACCACCCACCCCATCGCGGGCACGAGACCGCGCGGCGCCGACGAGCGCGAGGACGCGCTGCTCGCCGAACAGCTCCAGCGCGACCCCAAGGAACGCGCCGAGCACGTGATGCTCGTGGACCTCGGGCGGAACGATCTCGGTCGCGTCTCGCGCGCGGGGACGGTCACCGTGAGCAAGTACATGGAGGTCGAGCGCTACAGCCACGTCCTCCACCTCGTGTCGCACGTCGAAGGTCGCCTCAAGCCGGAACTCGACGCGCTCGACGCGCTCAAGGCCGTCTTCCCTGCCGGCACGCTGTCGGGCGCCCCGAAGGTCCGCGCGATGCAGCTGATCGCGGCCGCGGAGGGCGAGCGGCGCGGCCTGTACGGTGGGGCCGTGGGGTACCTCGGCTACGACGGCAATCTCGATACGGCGATCACCATCCGCAGCGCCGTCCTCAAGGACGGGCAGGCGCACGTCCACACGGGCGCGGGCATCGTCGCGGGCTCGGTGCCGGAGAAGGAATTCGAGGAGACCGAGCACAAGGCAGCCGCCCTCCGCCGGGCGATCGAGATGGCCGCGGGCGTGTCTGAGACCCCCCGGGCGGGTTCCGCTGCGGCCGGGGACGCGGACACCGACGATGCGGGCGCCACCGCGGATCCCGAACCCTCCTCGGCCTCGACCGGCGCCGGGGCGTCGCGATGATCCTCGTGGTCGACAACTACGACAGCTTCACGTTCAACCTCGTGCAGGCCCTCCAGGCCGCCGGCGCGGACGTGCGAGTGCTGCGCAACGACGCCATCGACCGCGCGGGCATCGAGGCCCTGGCCGACGACCCCGAGGCGCACCTGCGCGGGATCGTCATCTCGCCGGGACCCGGCGACCCCGACGACGCCGGGGTCTCGGTCGACACGATCAAGGTCGCGGCCGAGCGCGAGATCCCGCTGCTCGGCGTGTGCCTGGGCATGCAGTCGATGGCCGCGGCGTACGGCGCGACGATCGTCCGTGCCCCGACCCTTGTCCATGGTGAGGCGTCGGAGGTGACCCACGATGGGGCCGGTCTGCTCGAGGGGATGCCGCCGTCCTTCATGGCCGCCCGCTACCACTCGCTCGCGATCGACCCGGCGACGCTGCCGCCAGAACTCCGAGTGACCGCGATGAGCGAGGTGGACCGGGTGATCATGGGGATCCGCCACGTCGCGTTGCCGATGGAAGGCGTCCAGTTCCATCCCGAGAGCGTGCTGACGCCGCAGGGTCCGCACCTGCTGGCGAATTTCCTGCGCCAGGCCGGGGAAGGGGAGGCCTCGCTTCTGGACGACGCGACCGGGACGTTCGCGACCGCGGGGCTGGCGGAGTCGGCGCCGTGAGCGAGCACGTCCGAACCGCCCTGACCACGATCGTCGAGGGCGGGACGCTGACGCTGGACGAAGCGCGCCTCGCGATGGGCGCTGTCATGGACGGCGACGCCACACCGGCCCAGCTCGCGGCCCTGCTGATGGGCCTCCGCATGCGCGGCGAGACCGTCGACGAGCTTGCCGGCTTCGCGACCGCCATGCGCGAGCGGGTGGTCCGGGTCGAGGCCCCCGAGGGGACCGTGGACGTCGTCGGCACCGGAGGCGATGGGAGCGGCACGTTCAACATCTCGACGGCCTCGGCGCTGGTACTCGCCGCAGCCGGCGTCCCGGTCGCCAAGCATGGGAACCGGGCGATCACGTCGAAGTCGGGCTCGGCCGACGTGCTCGATGCGCTCGGGATCCGGATCGACCACGACGCTGCCTCCGCGTCCGCTGCCCTGGGCGAGCTCGGGTTTGCGTTCCTGTTCGCCCCGAACTTCCA
>CAZFXH010000269.1:0-4111 GCA_964522905.1 uncultured Anaerolineaceae bacterium | reverse complement strand
CATCGGCCGCAAGGTCGGCATGACCCAGGTCTTCCAGGACGACGGCACGATGGTCGCTGTCAGCGTCCTGAACATCGAGCCGAATACCGTCACGCGCCTGCGCACCACCGACCGCGACGGCTACACGGCCGTCCAGCTCGGGACGGAGACCAGCAAGAAGCTGTCCAAGCCCGAAGCGGGTCAGCTCAAGGACCTTCCCAAGGGCGCCCAGGCGATCAAGACGATCCGCGAGTTCCGCGTGGACAGCGTGGACGAGTACGAGCTCGGCCAGACCGTCTCGCTCGTGGACCTGTTCACGGCCGGCGACGTGGTCGACGTGAGCGGCGTCTCCAAGGGCAAGGGCTTCGCTGGCCACATCAAGCGCCACAACTTCCACCGCGGGCCCAAGACCCACGGTTCGGACCACCATCGCGAGCCGGGCTCCATCGGCCCGGGCACCACCCCGGGTCGTGTCTACCGCGGCATGAAGATGGCCGGCCACATGGGCGACGAGACGGTGACCATCAAGAAGGTGCGCGTCGTGCGCACCGATCCCGAACGCAACCTGCTGCTCGTCAAGGGGAGTCTCCCCGGCGCACGTGGGTCGCTCATCCTCGTGAAGAAGGCCTGACAGATGCCGTCCATCCCCCTGTACGACCGGACCGGCAAGACCGTCGGCAACGTCGAGCTCAGCGATGAGCTCTTCGCGGCCCCGGTCAACACCGCCGTGCTCCACCAGGTCGTGACCGCCCAGCTGGCCGCCCGGCGGACCGGCACGAGCGATACCAAGACGCGTGGCGAGATCCGCGGCGGCGGCAGGAAGCCGTACCGCCAGAAGGGCACCGGCCGAGCCCGCCAAGGCACCGTCACCGCCCCGCACTACCGTGGCGGCGGCGTGGTCTTCGGGCCGCACCCGCGCTCCTACGAGCAGCGGCTGCCGCGCAAGATGAAGCGTCTCGCCCTGCGTGGTGCGCTGACGGCCAAGCTCGTCGACGAGCAGGTCAAGGTCATCGACACCTTCGGGCTCGACGCGATCCGGACCAAGGACCTCGCGGGCGTCCTGAGCGCGCTGGCTGCCAGCGGGCGCGTCCTCGTCGTGTCGCCGGCCCGGGACCAGAACCTCGAGCTCTCGGCACGCAACCTGCCGACAGTCGACATCATCCTGGCCGACTCGCTCAACGTCGTCGACCTCATCAAGGCCGACCTCGTGCTGATCGAGCAGCCGGCCCTGGCGCGCATGCAGGAGGTGTACGCGTGACCGCCCTGACTGCGCCCGAGATCATCCTGCGTCCTGTCATCAGCGAGAAGACGATCGACGAGTCGACGCGCGGCAAGTACACCTTCGCCGTCAACGACAACGCCAACAAGATCCAGATCAAGGCCGCCGTGGAAGAGCTGTACAAGAAGGAGGGCGTGACCGTCATCTCGGTCAACGTCCTGACCACGAAGGCCAAGGAAAAGCGACGCGGGACGAAGCGCGGCCGGATCGTCGGCCACACGACGCCGTGGCGCAAGGCCATCGTGACCCTGGCCCCCGGCCAGAAGATCGAATTCTTCGAGGGGGTCTGACCGATGCCGCTTCGGACTTACAAGCCCACGTCACCGGGGCTCCGGCAGATGACTCGCTCGACCTTCGAAGAGATCACCACCAAGGAGCCGCACAAGCCCCTGCTCGAGCCACAGACGCGCGGGTCGGGCCGGAACAACCAGGGCCGCCTCACCGTCCGCCATCGCGGCGGCGGCGAGAAGCAGCACTACCGCCGGATCGACTTCAAGCGCGACAAGTTCAACGTGCCCGCCCGCGTCGCGACGATCGAGTACGACCCGAACCGCTCTGCACGGATCGGCCTGCTCCATTACCGGGACGGCGAGAAGCGCTACATGATCCTGCCGCACGGCCTCAAGGTCGGCGACGTGGTCGTCGCGGGTCCCGATGCCGAGGCGCGCGTCGGCAATGCGCTCCCGCTCGCGAACATCCCGCTCGGCACGACCATCCACAACATCGAGCTGACGCCCGGCAAGGGCGGCCAGATCGTCCGCTCGGCGGGGACGTCCGCGCAGTTGCTCGCCAAGGAGGGCGACTACGCCACGGTCCGCATGCCGTCGGGCGAGATGCGGCGCATCCCGATGCGCTGCATGGCCACCGTCGGCCAGGTCAGCAACCTCGATCACGAGAACCAGAATCTCGGAAAGGCCGGCCGCGCCCGGCACATGGGCCAGCGCCCGGAGGTCCGTGGGGTCGTCATGAACCCGCGCGACCATCCGCATGGCGGTGGCGAGGGCAAGTCCCCGACCGGGATGCCGCCCAAGACCCCGTGGGGCAAGCCCGCCATGGGCTACCGCACCCGGCGGTCCAAGACGACCGGACGATTGATCGTCCGCTCGCGGCATCGCAAGTAAGCCGGGGAGGTAGGAGTCAATGTCCCGTTCCGTCAAGAAGGGCCCCTTCATCGAGGCCCGGCTCCTCGGCCGCATCGAGGAGATGAACAAGCGCAACGAGAAGAAGGTCGTCAAGACCTGGTCCCGCGCGTCCGTCATCTTCCCGACGTTCATCGGTCACACGATCGCCGTGTACAACGGCAAGAAGCATGTCCCGGTCTACGTGACCGAGAACATGGTCGGCCATCGTCTTGGTGAGTTCAGCCCGACCCGCAACTACCGCGGGCACGGCAGGCACACCGACCGATCGACGGCGTTGAAGTAGGCCAGCCGATGCGTGTTTCCGCCACCGCCAAGTACCTGCGTGCCTCGACCCGCAAGACCCGTCTGGTGACCAACGCCATCACGGGCAAGCGGGTAGAGGAGGCCGCCGCGCTCCTGCGGTTCATGCCGCAGAAGGCCGCAGCCGACGTGGCTCGCGTGCTCAAGAGCGCGACCGCCAACGCCGAGAACAACCACAACCTTTCCGCGGAGGACCTGATCATCGTCGAGGCCGTCGCCAACGAGGGCCCCACGATCAAGCGCTTCCAGCCGCGGGCCCAGGGTCGGGCCTTCCCGATCCACAAGCCAATGACCCACATCACGATCACCGTCGCGGACCAGGAGGCCTGACATGGGACACAAGGTCCATCCGTACGGCTTCCGCCTGGGTGTCTCTCGCACCTGGACCGCGAAGTGGTATGCGGACAAGGAGTACACCGCCTCCCTCAAGGAGGACATCGGCATCCGCACGCTCATCGACAAGCGATTGTCGAATGCGAGCGTGAGCGGGGTCGAGATCGAGCGTGGCATCAACCACGTCACGGTCACGATCCACACCGCGAAGCCCGGCATCGTCATCGGCAAGGGCGGGGCCAACGTCGAGGTCCTGCGCCAGCAGATCGGCGCGCTCTCGAACCGCAAGGTCAAGCTGGAGATCAAGGAGATCCGCCAGCCGGAGCTCGACGCCCACCTCGTGGCGATGAACATCGCGGGGCAGCTGAGCCGGCGCATTGCGTTCAAGAAGGCGATGAAGCAGGCCATCCAGCGCTCGATGAAGGCCGGCGCCAAGGGCGTCAAGATCGCCGTCGCGGGCCGCCTCGGCGGGTCCGAGATGGGCCGCCGCGAATGGGATAAGGAAGGCCGCATCCCACTGGGGACGCTCCGTGCCGACATCAGCTACGGCCAGATCCACGCCCACACCACGTACGGCCGCATCGGCGTCAAGGTCTGGATCTACCGGGGCGACTTCGCTCCGGAACCCATCCGCCGACCCGAGCTCGTCGGCGCCCCGGTCCAGCCCGGACAGGGGGTCTGACGATGTTGATGCCGCGTCGCGTCAAGCACCGCAAGGTCATGCGCGGTCGAATGTCCGGCCTCGCCAAGGGCGGCTACATGGTCGCCTTCGGGGAGTACGGCCTCGCCACCCAGGAACCGGCCTGGATCACCAGCCGCCAGATCGAGGCCGCTCGTCGCGCGATGACCCGCTCGGTCAAGCGTGGCGGCAAGATCTGGATCCGGATCTTCCCGGACAAGCCCGCCACCAAGAAGCCCGCGGAGACCCGCATGGGGTCTGGCAAGGGCGCACCGGACCACTGGGTCGCGGTCGTCAAGCCCGGCCGCATCCTGTTCGAGATGGCCGGTGTCGATCACGAGTCCGCGGTCGAGGCCATGCGCCTGGCCAGCCACAAGCTTCCCGTACAGACCCGCGTGG
>CAZFXH010000268.1:0-9321 GCA_964522905.1 uncultured Anaerolineaceae bacterium | reverse complement strand
GGAGCCTCGATGGCCTCGCCGATCTCCCCGGTGAGGCGCGCGCGCTCGCTCGTGAGGGCCGCGCGGATGGCGACGGGGTCGATCTCGTCCATCGGCGGACTGTACGCCCGACTCCATGCCGGCGCATGTCGACCTATCCTTTACGTGACGTAGCACCGAAGGAGCGCAGAGTCCATGGCCATCGCGATCGATCCCGTGTGCGGGATGGAGGTCGATTCGACGACCTCCCTACTGTCCTTCGAGCACGAGGGCACGACGTACTGGTTCTGCGGCAAGGGCTGCCTTCTCGAGTTCCAGGACGACCCCGGGAAGTACCTCGATCCGGGCTACACGCCCTCGATGTGACCGCCCCGTTGATGTCACAGGCAGCGAGGCCAGACCGTTGATTTCCCCTTCGGCGATGTGCCTTGCGCCCATCCCGTACCATTCCGGGGCCGCTCCGGTCTGTTAGGCGCCGCGTGCCGAGGGAGTCTCGCGCCATGCCGTTCGAGGATGAGCTCTCCGAACCGATCCGTCCGGGCGGTCAGCCGCGGCTCAGGCTCGAGCCCGACGGGCGTGTGTTGGTGGCCGTCGGGGCGCTGCTCATCCTCGTAGTCGCCGGCATCGGCATCGCGGTCTGGCTGATCATGGATCTGCGGTCCGCGTCGGCCGACCTCACCGAGCGTGAGGTCGAGTACGCTGCCGCGATCGGCGACATCGCGCTGATTTCGAAGACCCTGGCGAACGATGAGCGCGGCTACCTGATGAGCGGCTCCAACGAGTTCGTGCGTCAGTGGGAGGGGCGAACCGCGCAGGTGCACGAGGCGTTCAGCCGTGCCTACGCGAGCGCGACGCAGGAGCAGTGGCAGGCCGTCGATCGAGCGCAGAGGAGCTTCTACGCATGGCATGCGGCCACGACGGCGAACATGGCGGATTTCACCGCGGGGAGTCGCGACGCGGCAATCGAGGCATCACTCGAGGAAAACCGCCTACTGCGTAAGGAGTACGAGGTCCGGCTGAACGGGATGCAGTCGCTTGCGAGCTTCGCCGTCGAGTCGGCGTCCTCTGAAGTGTCCTCCACCCTGGCCCGCGCGGTTGCGGTCCTGATCGGCTGTCTCGTCGCGGCCGTCGTGATCGGCGGCCTCATCGGCCTTTGGCTACTGCAGCGCCTCGTTCGCCCCATCAACGAACTCCTCGAAGGTCTCACCGAGGGCGTCGACCGCGTCCCGGCCGGACCGCCGGAGCCGGCCCGTTCGCGGACGAGACGCGACTGACCGCAGGAGCGTGAAGCGATGGTCATCGCGATCGGTCCCGTGTCCGGGATGGAGGTCGACACGAGGACTCGCTGTGAGCCGTCACGGTCCCGACTCGTTGGCCGCGTACGATGCCGATATGGCTGACACCGATACGACCTCCACGCCCACCCCGAACACCGTGAAGTCGGACGCCGAGTGGCGCGCCGACCTCACGCCCGAGCAGTACCGCGTCCTCCGCGAGAAGGGCACCGAACGAGCGTTCACCGGCGCGCTCTGGGACGAGCACCGATCCGGCACATACCGCTGCGCCGGCTGTGGCGCGGAGCTGTTCCGCTCCGACGCGAAGTTCGAATCCGGGACGGGCTGGCCGAGCTTCTTCGAGCCGGCCGACCCCGCCGCGGTCGCCACGGAGAAGGACCGCTCCCTGTTCATGACCCGCACCGAGGCGCTGTGCGCGAGCTGCGGCGGGCACCTCGGCCACGTCTTCGACGACGGTCCCGACCCGACCGGCTTGCGCTACTGCATCAACTCCGCGGCGCTGGATCTGGACCCAGCCAAGTAAGCCGCAGCTAAGCGCCCGCTGGGATACTGCCGCTCCGCGGGATCGATCGGGCACTCCTCGTTGGGATCGACCGGGGGAGATCGGTGCCGGTTTGGGCCGGCGGAGGTGCCCCATGGCGCGCTTGCGCTCGTCGCTCGTCTATTTCCTCATGGTCCTGGCTCCGATCGCGGCCGACTTCGGTCGTCGTTGGGACCTGTGATCAGGTGCGCGCGCCCACGACGCTGGAGCTGAGGCGCGTCGCGAGGTAGACCGGCACGACAGACAGGAGGATCGCGACGACGCCCGCGACATTGACCAGCGGCAGTTGGTTCGCGAGGCGGAAGCTCTGGAAGATCCAGATGGGCAGCGTCTTCACGCCGCCGGCCGTGAAGATCGTGACGATGACCTCGTCGAACGACAGTGCGAAGGCAAGCAGCCCGCCGGCGAGGATGGCCGACCGGAGCGCCGGCAATGTGATCGTCCGAAACGTCAGCCACTGGTCCGCACCCAGGTCCGCGGCGGCTTCCTCGAACGATCCGGAGACCCGGCGCAGTCGGGCGATCGCGTTGTTGTAGACGATCACGATGCAGAACGTCGCGTGGCCCACGACGATGGCGAAGAATCCGAGCGGGAATCCGACCTGCGCGAAGGTCGTGGACAGCGCCATGCCGGTCACGATGCCGGGCAGCGCGATCGGCAGGACCACGACGAACGAGATCGACTCTCGCCCGAAGAACCGGTGGCGCGCCACGGCGATCGACGCGAGCGTCCCGAGCACGAGCGCGATGGCCGTCGCCAGCAGCGCGGCCGCGATCGAGGTCAGGAAGGCCTGCTGGAGGCCGCTGTTGCGCACCGCCAGGGCCCACCAATCGAGCGTGAAGCCGACCGGTGGCCAGGCGGGCGTCGTCCCGGAGTTGAACGAGTACACCACGATCAGCCCGATCGGGAGGTAGATGAATACGAGGATCAGCACGGTCACGATCCCGAGCGCCAGCCGGGTGCCACGTCCGATCGACATCAGAGCGCCTCGAAAGCCCCGAGCCGCCGAGCGACCAGCAGGTAGAGGACCACGATGCCGAGCGGCACCAGCGACAGGGCCGCGGCCAACGGCAGGTTGCCCGCCCCGAACTGCGCGTAGATCGCGTTCCCGACGAAGATCGTCGTCGAGACCTGGGCGGGCGCGATGTAATCGCCGAGCGTGAGCGAGAACGTGAAGATCGAGCCGGCGACGACGGCGGGCAGGACCAGCGGCAGGACGACCCGCCGGAAGGTCATCCACGACCGCCCACCGAGATCGGCTGAGGCCTCCAGGAGGGAGTCGGGGATCCGATCCAGTCCGGCATAGACCGGCAGGATCATGTACGGCAGCCACAGGTACGTGAATACGAGCCACACGGCGATGTCGCCGAAACCCGGGCCGCGCAGCCCCACGAAGCCGAGGACCTCATTGAGGATGCCCTCCTCGGCGAGGATCAGGCGCCACGAGTAGACCTTGATGAGGTAGCTCGCCCAGAGCGGCACGATGACCGCGACGACCAAGGCGTTCCGGACCCGCGGCGAGGCGACCCGGGCCATGAAGAAGGCGATCGGCAGTGCCAGGACGGCACAGGTCACGGTCACGACCACCGCCATCCCAAGGGTCCGGAGGGTGATCCCGGGATACGGATCGCGCATGAGCCGCGCGAAGTTGTCCAGCGTGGGCTGGTAGATCGTCACGCCGCTGAACGCGTCGCGGGACAGGAACGCGTTGAGGAACAGGATCGCGAGCGACCCGAGGTAGATGACGACCAGCCAGGCGATCGGGCTGGCCAAGAGCAGGCCCAGGCGCGTGCGAGGGTGCCGATGCAACCACGCGGCCAGACGCCTAGGGGCCGAGCGGCGGGGGGCCGGGATTTCGCGCGCGGTGCTGGACAAGCGGACGGATCCCCTTGGGACGTGGTGGCCCCGCGGCGGTGACGCCGCGGGGCCGTGTCGCTCGGTTCGACGAAGACGCTACTGGCTGCGGATGCCGGTCCAGGCTTCCACCCAGGCCGCGAAGTCCTTGCAGGTGACGTCGGTCCGGCCGTCGAGGCACTTGGCCGTGGGGGTGGTCCAGTACCAGACGTCCTCCCAGTATTCGGTCTCCTCGGCGTGGTAGATGTCGCAATGCTCCGGGTTCGACGCCAGGGCACACGACTTCGAGTTGCCGGGAGCCTCGCCGAAGTACTCGGCGATCTGGATGTTGACCGGCGCGGACGTGATGTGGTTCACGAACTTGTATGAGCAGTTGATGTTCGTGGTCTTCGAATTGATCATCCAGGTGTCGGACCAGCCGGTCGCGCCCTCGACCGGCTTCACCACCTCGACGGGCGTCGCCGGATCGGCACCCTGGAGGACGTTGGCGATGACCTGCCAGGTCGTCCCGATGACCGTGTTGCCGTTCTGGAACGAGCTGATCTGCTTGGTGTAGTCGCCCCAGTACTCGCCGACGGCCGGCTTCTGCTTCTCGAGCAGGTCGATCGCGGCCGCGAACTGCGTGTCGTCGAGCGCGTACGGGTGCGTGATGTTGAGCTCCGGGTTGGTCGACATCAGGAGCACCGCGGCGTCCGCGATGTAGATCGGCGCGTCGTAGACGGAGAACTTGCCGGCGAACTCGGACGCCGGGTCGAACATCGCGCTCCACGAGGTCGGCGCCGTCGTGACCTCGTCCGTGCGCCACATGAGCACGTTCGCGCCGCGCCCGTGCGGCACGCCGTAGTGGACGCCGTCGACCGTGTTGTAGTCCTTGTCCTTGAGGTCCTCGAAGATCTCGGCGTAGCTCGGGATCAGGTCGACGTTGACCGGCTGGACGAACCCACCCGCGACCAGCCGCAGCGTGGCGTCACCGGACGCGGAGATGACGTCGTACTCGGTGGGGTTCGTCTGGAACAGCGTGAACGCCTCGTCGGACGTCCCGAAGGTCTGGACGGTGACCTGGCAGCCCGTGTCCGTCTCGAACGAGGAGACCCAGTCGACGTCGGGACTGGTGGTGCCGTCCTCCACGTAACCAGGCCAGGCGAGGACCTTCACCTGGCCCTCGCCGTCACCGACCGCGCTGATGGTGCTGGGCGCCGGCGAGGCGCCCGCCCCCGGGCTGCACGCGGCGACAAGCATCGCCCCCGCCACCAGCAGGCTCATGGTTCTCCGAAGCTTCATCCCTTGCCCTCCTCGATGGTGTCCGACTCCCCCTCGACGAGGGGCAGTTCGTGCTGTCGCTTCCAGACCAGGCGGACGGCCCGGCCCTGCTGCGCGAGGGCCTCGGTCGAGGTCGTCGCGAGATTCTGCTGGGTGACGACGAGCCGTGGGCCGGCGTCCAGTTCCACGATGTAGCGGGTATCCGGCCCGAGATAGACGACGCCCCGGATCGTCCCGGCCGCCGCGGTCTCGTCCGCCCCCACGGACGCATCCGGCTCGGCGAGCCGGATCTTCTCGGGACGGATCGTGAAGGTGCCCTCGCGCCCCATGATCGAGCGCGCGACCTCGCCGCTGACCACGTTCGACGTCCCGACGAAGCCTGCCACGAACCGGGTGCCGGGCCGCTCGTAGACCTCGGCGGGCGTGCCCAGCTGCACGATCCGGCCGGCGTTGAAGACCGCCAGCCGGTCGCTCATCGTGAGCGCCTCCTCCTGGTCATGCGTGACGTAGATGAACGTGATGCCGACCTGCTGCTGGATGGCCTTGAGCTCGATCTGCATCTCCTCGCGCAGCTTCAGGTCCAGCGCGCCCAGCGGTTCGTCGAGCAGCAGCACGCGCGGGCGATTCACGAGCGCACGGGCAAGGGCCACACGCTGCCGCTGGCCACCGGACAACTGTGACGGCCGGCGGTTCTCGTAGCCGTCGAGGCGGACCATCCGCAGGGCCTCCGCCACGCGCCCCGCCCGTTCGGACTTCGCGACCTTGCGCACCATCAACCCGTAGCCGACGTTCCCGCCGACCGACATGTGTGGGAACAGCGCGTAGTCCTGGAACACCGTGTTGACGTCCCGGTCGAACGGGGCGACGTCCGTCACGTCGCGTTCGTGAAGGATGACCCGGCCTCGCGTCGGAAGCTCGAAGCCCGCGATCATCCGCAGCGTGGTCGTCTTGCCCGAGCCGGACGGGCCGAGCATCGAGAAGAACTCGGCGTCCCGGACCTCGAGGTCGACGCCGGCGACCGCCACGACGTCCCCGTAGCGCTTCTCCACGCCATCGAGCCGGACGGCGATCCCGGTCGTGTCGGCCCCGCCGCTCGTGACGGACCCTCCGGCCGCCGGTGGATGCGGGTCGCGTGTGTCGGTCGACAGTGCCAAGCAGTGCCCTCATGGGTCACGAGCCCCTCAGCCCGGTGGGACGCGCGAACGATGCGACGTGCCCATCCACGGTGTCAAGCGAAGTCGGCGGTCGTTGCGTTCGTCGCGCCATAGACTCCCCGGGATGGAGTCCTCGAACCGATCGAATCGACGCTTACGCCATCACGCGGCCATCGTGGGGCTGGCGGCGCTGGCACTCGCCGCCGTTGCGTGCGAGGAGGGCCCGGCGCCCGCGACGCCACCGATCGTCGCCGGCGGGAGCGGGGCTCCCCGCGAGGTCAACCTCATCGCGAAGGACTACTCGTTCCTACCCGCGACCCTCGAACTGGTTCCGGGCGAGACCGTCCTCCTGCACGTCATCAACGGCGGCCTCGAGGTCCACGAGGCGATCATCGGCGACGAGTCCGTCCAGGATGCGTGGGAGCGCGCCGAGGCCGCCGTGGCCGGAGCGCCGCCCGGGCCGACGCCTCTCGTCAGCGTTCCGCCCGAGGTCTCGGGCCTGCGCATCGTCGTGCGCTCGGGCGAGCGCGTAGACGTCACCTGGACGGTGCCGGCGGGCGATCCCGGCGGCAGCCCGCCCCCGTTCATCGTCGGTTGCCATATCCCGGGCCACTGGGAGCGCGGGATGCAGGTCCCGGTGCGCTGGGTGAGCGCCCCGTGAGCGCGGCCGGTGGTACGCTCTGGACCCGCACGGGCGGGGGCTGCATTGACGTTCCGACGCCCCTCGAGGAGGACACTGCATGACGTATGTGATCGCCGAGCCGTGCATCGATGTGCTCGACATCTCGTGCGTGTCTGTCTGTCCGGTCGACTGCATCCATTACGAAGAGGGCGTGGATCGCAAGCTCTACATCGATCCGAACGAGTGCATCGATTGCGGCGCCTGCGAGCCCGAGTGCCCGGTGAACGCGATCTTCCCGGAGGAGTCGCTGCCGCCCGAATGGGCGAAGTTCACCGTGATCGACGCCACGTGGTACACGGACAAGGCCGCCGCCCGCGCCGCCACGGACGAGATCAAACCGTCGGGCTGATGGCTTCGCGGAGCTCAGCCTCAGACCTCCGGGAGCGAGTGTCAGCTTCCCGCTGAGGGTGCCGGTAGCCCGTCCCTTGTCATGCGGATCGTCTCTCTGCTCCCCTCGGCCACCGAGATCGTCTGTGCGATCGGGCTCCAGGACGAGCTCGTGGCCGTCACGCATGAGTGCGACTGGCCGCCGTCGGTCGTCGGCAAGCCTGTTGTCACCCGGAGCGTGCAGGATCTAGAGGGCGTGTCGTCGCGCGACATCCACGTCCGCGTGACCGTCTCGATGCACGGCGGGTCGTCGCTGTACGAACTCGACGAGGAGGCGCTCGCGGCCGCGAAGCCTGATCTCATCCTCACCCAGGAGCTGTGCCGGGTCTGCGCGGTGAGCTATCGCGAGGTGAACGAAGTCGCTCGCCGGATCGACGCCGACATCACGGTCGTCTCGCTCGAGCCGACATCGATCGAGGGGATCCTCAACACGATCACCACGGTCGGCGCGATGGCAGAGGTCGAGGATGCCGCGATCGACGTCGTCGAGGCCCTGCGCGAACGACTCGGAGCCATCGAGCAGCGCGTCGCGGCGCGTCGAGAGGCCGGCCACCGGGCGCCGCGCGTCGTGGGGCTCGAGTGGCTCGACCCGCCGTTCGCGGTGGGCCACTGGGTGCCCGAGCAGATCCGGCGAGCCGGCGGCTGGGACCTGCTCGGCGCGGACGGAGAGAAGGCACACCCGACCACGTGGGACGCGGTTGCCGAGGTGGACCCGGAGATGCTGTTCCTCATGCCCTGCGGGTTCCACCTGTCGGACACGGTCCGCAACTGGGCCCGTACCCCGATCCCACCGTGGCTGTCCGAGCTGCCGGCGGTCCAGCGGGGCGCCGTCTTCGCGGTCGACGGCTCGGCGTACTTCTCACGGCCGGGTCCGCGCGTCATCGACGGGATCGAGCTCCTCGCCGAGATCATGGATCCGGCCGGGTTCGTCGACATCGCCCCGCCCGGCGGCTGGACCCCGGTCCAGGTCGGCTGACTCTTGCCGTCCCGCGCATCGTTCTCGTGCCTGTGGTGCGGCACTACCCATACCGTCCGATCGCCGGACGACCTGGAGGGCTGGGCACAGCTGTGCCCCGACTGCGTGGGTAAGGCCGGCGACAACGGGTTCCTGCGCTTTCGATTGCGCCAGGCGCTGACTGAGCGGTCGGCGGCCGCTCGCTCGACCGGGAAGACCGCCCAGACCGCGGAGGAGGGCCAGGCGACCCCCGGCGCGGGGACCGCCACGGAGACTCCGCCCCAAGCCGTCCCGCCCGCCGCCGCGACCGCCACCGACCCCGAGCGCTCGATGATCGACTACTACGAGGCGCGCGTCCCCGAATACGACGACTGGTACCTGCGCCGCGGCCGGTATGCGCGTGGCGCGATCCACGATGCCGCCTGGAACGCCGAGCTCGACGCCGCCGGTCGATGGCTGGACGGCCTGCCGTGGCGGGGCGAGATCGTCGAGCTGGCGGCCGGGACCGGCTGGTGGTCGCCATTGCTCGCGTCGCGTGGCGAGCTGTCGCTCTATGACGCGTCACCCGCAGCCCTTGATCGGGCGCGCGAGCGCCTGGTGGCGCACGACCTGCGCGCGCACCTCCACGTGCGCGACGCGTGGGCCGAGCCGGACCGGCGGGTCGACGGCTTGTTCCTTGGCTTCTGGCTGAGCCACGTCCCGCGTGAGCGGCTCGCCGACTTCCTGGCGCTCGCGCGCCGCTGGCTCAATCCCGACGGGCAATTCGCCGCCATCGATTCGCTCGCCGACGCCGCGTCAGGCGCCGCAGACCATCCCGAGCCCGCGGACGACTTGGCCACGCGCCGACTGGCCGATGGCCGTGAGTTCGCGATCGTCAAGGTCTACTACACGCCCGACGAGCTGGCGGCCGCACTCGGGCGGGCAGGCTTCGAGGATGTCGAGGTGACGACCACGGGCCGGTTCTTCTTCCTCGTCTCGGGGCGCGCCGCCTGAGGAGGGGTTCCACCCACGCGGCGAGCTCGACGGGGTCCTCGGGGTCCTCCGGCCCTTGGCGTCGCGTGACAGACGACAGCAGCGGGTCGAGGCGTGCTCGACGGGGTCCTCCCGCCCTTGGCGTCGCGTGACAGACGACAGCCCCGGGTCGTGGCGTGCTCACCGGGGTCCTCCGGGCGCTGGCGTCGCGTGACAGACGACAGCAACGGGTCGAGGCGTGC
>CAZFXH010000267.1:0-3093 GCA_964522905.1 uncultured Anaerolineaceae bacterium | reverse complement strand
GGAATCATCGACCAGGAAGAGGCCTTCGAGGCCATCGACTTCAACGTCATCTTCCTGCTGGCCGGGATGATGGTGTTGGCGGGCGGGCTCAGCAAGACCGGGTTCTTCGAGTACGTGGCCGGGGTGGCGATCCATTCCTCGCGCGGTCAACCCTTCAGGCTTCTGCTCATCCTGGCCGTCCTGACCGCGCTGCTCGCGGCGGTCCTCGACAACGTCACGACGGTCGTGTTGCTGACGCCGGTCACCCTGTCGATCGCGCGGACGCTCAAGGTCTTGCCTTTTCCCTACCTGATCAGCCAGATCTTCGCCTCGAACATCGGTGGGACTGCGACCCTCATCGGCGACCCACCCAACATCCTCATCGGGTCCGCCGCGGGGCTCGACTTCGGCGACTTCCTGGTCAACCTGGCCCCGGTCGTCGTTGTGATCATGGTCGCCTTCGTCGGGATCATGTGGCTGGCGTTCGGGCGGTCCATGGAGGACGACGCCAGTCGCCTGGACATCCTGGCGACCGTCGATCCGGCGGCGGCCATCAAGGATCGCCCCTTGATGATCCGGGCACTGGTCGTCCTGGGGCTGACGCTCGTAGGCTTCCTGTTCCACTCGGTGCTTGGGCTTGAGGCGGCCACCATCGCGCTAATGGGCGCCACCGTCCTGATGATCGTCGGCCCCTTGGACCCGCACGAGGCCCTGCGCGACATCGAGTGGAACACCCTTTTCTTCTTCGTTGGCTTGTTCATGCTCATCGAGGCCGTCGTCCACGTCGGCATCGTCGGGGGCATCGCCGACGGCCTGGCCGAGGCGGCAGGCGGGGACCTGACCGTCGCGACCATGGGCATCCTGTGGTTCTCGGCCATCGCGTCGGCGATCGTCGACAACATCCCCTACACCGCGACCGCCATCCCGATCGTCCAGCAGCTGGCGAACACCGGGCTGGAGGCGAATCCGATGTGGTGGGCTCTGGCCCTTGGTGCCTGCCTGGGCGGCAACCTGACCATCGTCGGGGCCTCGGCCAACATCGTGGTCGCCAACCTGGCCGCTCGTGATGGCCACCCGATCACCTTCATTCAGTTCTTCCGATACGGCTTGGGCGTGGTCATCGCCTCGCTTTCGATCTCGACTGTGTACCTCTGGCTCCGCTACCTGGGCTGATGACCAATGCGCGACGATGGAGCGCCGATCAGATCCCGAATGTGAGCCGGATACTGTCGAGGTTCGTCGCGAAGTCCCACAAGCCAGCCGCGATAAGCAGTACGCCACCGGCGATCTCGATCGGGCGGTGGTGGCGGACGATGTAGCGGACCACCCGCTCGCGGCTCGTTCCGGCGAGCAGTGATAGCACCACGAGTGGCAGGCCGAACCCGAGGCCGTATGCAATGAACGTCGCGATGCGCGGCAAGGTCTCGGCCAGCCCTACGGAGTAGGCGATGAGCGACAACGCGAAGGCCCCGGCACACGGGAGCGCGAGCGGACCGAGCATCAGGCCGTAGAGGTACGCCTGGCCGAAGGGATTGCGCACGATCGGGACCCGGGTGCCGGGGAGCCGCTCGAACGGGTTCCGGCCGGCGAGGAGGAGCAGCCCGAGAACGACCAGCAGACCGTCGACCAGTGGGATCAGGTAACCGAGCACGGACCCGATCGGGACCGCGACGGCGACGAGCACGAGTGCAACACCAAGCATCGTCGTGAGGACGCCGCCGAGGATCACCAAGCCGAGCAGGCCGGTCCCGCGGCGGCCCTCGAGCGCGCCGGCGTTCGCGGTGAGATAGGCCAGGAAGCTCGGGTAGAGCGGCAGCAGGCAGGGGCTCGCCGCGCTGGCGAGGCCGAGCGAGAACGAGAGCCAGAGGCCGTCCACCTGCGCGGAGACGGTGACGCCGGGCGAGCCGGCGCCTACGCGCCGTGCTCGCGGGCGAGCTCGACGACCGTTGCTGTCGACTTGTGGCCGAAGGCGGTCAGGGTGATGCGTCCGTCGATGCCGATGAGGATCATCGGCGTGTTCGGTGGGCTGAGCACCTGGTCACCGAAGTCGGCGGCCAGCCCTCGAGCAACCTCGCGTCCGGCGATCGCGTACGTGCCGGTAAACCCGTTGCGGGAGCGGTACTCTGCGAGGGCCGAGGCGGTCTCGTTCGGATCGACGTCGAGGATGACGAACGCGACGCGCTCCGGGTCGAGCTCATCGAGCGCCGCGTACACGTCGCCTTGTTGCGCGAGGCAGTTGACGCACCAGATGGCCATCGTCTCGACGATGACGACGCGGCCGGCGAGGTCCGCGATCCGGAACGTCTCGCCGGTGGCGACGTCGGTCAACTCAGCCTGGGCCCATGCGGCATCGATGGAGGGCCCTGGATCGGTCGGTTCCGCCGTGGCCGGCGCGGGCGATTCCGGCGAGCGACTCGACGGCGCGGATGGATTCGCATCGTTCGGCGCCACGGACGGCGGCGCCGGCGTGGCTTCCTGCGTCGCGACCGTCCCGCCACACGCCGCGACGAGCACAGCCACGATGGCCAAGGAAGCAAGACGGGGTGTTCGAGGCATGCGTCCTCACGAGCGTATCAGCCGATAGCGCGGAAGCGCCATCGATCGTGACAGTCGGATGTGACAGAACGATGTCTACGCCGAAAATCAGCCGAGGAAGGGCGCAGGCGTCCCCGACTCCGCATAGGCCTTGAGCGCGCCCACGATCCGGCCCCAGGTGTAGTTCACGCGCGCGTACTCGTCCTCGGGGTAGTCATCGCCCCAGCCGTCGTGGTTGAAGGCGACGGCCGTGCCGCTCCCGGAGGGCGCAGGCGACAGGGTCCAGGTGACCGTGGTGCCAGCCCAATGCGGGAAGTCACCGAGACACGCCCACCGGATCCGCTCGCCGGGGCTCAGTTCATCGATCCTCATTCGCAGGTCCACCGGCGCTCCCGGGAACCCAAAACGGGCGATCGACCCGACGACCGGCTCGACGTCGCTGTCGGACGTCCAGAAGGCGGCCTCGCCGACCTTGGTCGTGATCGCCTCGTAGATCGTCCCGGCGTCGCTGTCGACGTCAACGGTATGGAGCATCGGTCCCGTCATCGTTCGTCTCCCGCTGGTTGTGGTTGCCCCTCG
>CAZFXH010000266.1:0-2224 GCA_964522905.1 uncultured Anaerolineaceae bacterium | reverse complement strand
GCGGGTGGCTGTTCCCGGTGGGCGACGAGGTCTCGGAGCTCGGCTACGTCGATATGTTCAGCGACATGTTCCGGGCGATCGACAGCGGCGGCACGCCGCAGGAGACGTTCTACGACGGGTACGTCGTGAACGCGGTCATGGACGCGTGCTACCGGTCGGCGAGGTCCGGGCTCTGGGAAGGCGTGGACGTGGAATGGCGCGGCGGATCGACGCCGCGGATCTCATCCACGCCCGAGATGTACGACGGGCTCGTGGTCATCAAGCGCGAGATCCTCCCCGATGGGCGCCACAAGCTGATCCTGAAGGACGATGCCTCGGGCGACTTCACGGACCGGGTCGTCACCGGCGCGTGACGGCCCGGCGGCTCGGGTCGTCAGCGGATCAGCCCGCGCGCGCCAAGGGCAGGTCGGGCGTCGAGGCCGGGTCGCCGGCCTCGATCCAGCCGGCGATCGCGTGTCGCGCGGACAACTGGTCCACGACCAACGACGACGCGCCGATGACGCCGGCCAGGCCGCCGAGCGACGAACGCTGGATCGACAGGTCCCGGGTCGCCAGTGGCAGAGACCTGCGGTAGACCGCGGTCCGGATGGCGCTCAGGAGCTGCTCGGGGGAGTTGGCCACGCCACCGCCGATCACGACGAGTGACGGATTGAAGAAGTTGACCACGCTCGCGAGCATCGCGCCGATCCGGGAACCGGCGAGGAGCAGCAGGTCGATTGCGACGGGGTCCCCAGCCGATGCCGCTCGAGCGACGTCCTCGGCCGTCACCGCGCCATGCTGGTCGAGGGCGAGGCGCAGACGCGACGACTCGCCGTCGAGCGCCGCCTGCTGGCCCGCGTCGCCGAGCGCGGCGCCGCCCGCCAGCGCCTCGAGGCAGCCGATGTTCCCGCATCGGCACACTACGGACGCGTCGTCGGTGACCTGGATGTGGCCGACGTCGCCGGCGCTTCCTCGTGCGCCGCGATGGATGCGCCCACCGGAGATGATCCCGGCCCCGATGCCCGTGCCGATCTTGATGACCACGACATTGTCGTGCCCGGCGGCGACGCCAGATCGCAACTCTCCAAGGGCCAGCAGGTTCACGTCGTTGTCGACCCATACGGGTGCGCCGTATCGCCTTGTGAATCGCTCCCGGATCGGGTAGCCGTCCCAGCCGGGCATGATCGGGGGCGATGTCGGGCGGCCCCATTCGAATTCAACCGGGCCCGGCACGCCGATCCCGACGCCCCACAGCCGACCGGGGATGTCCGGGCTTGTTGCCAGGAGCGTCTCGAACAACGCGTCGACGCGCTCCAGGCACCGCTCCGGGCCGTCCTCGATCCGTGCAGGCTCGTCGTGGTGCCCGAGGATCCGGCCGTCCAGGCTGGTCACCGCGACATCGATGCTCGTCGCTCCCAGATCGGCGACGAGCACGTGTCCCGCGTCTCCGCGGAAGACCAGCTGCCTCGGGGGACGGCCACCGGTACTGCGGCCGACGTCGCCTTCGGTCAGCAGGCCGCGATCGATGAGCTCTTGCACCCGCCTGGCAACGATCGCCCGGCCCAGGCCCGTGCTCGTGACCAGCTCGGAACGGGAGCTCGATCGGCCAAGCCGGACCTCGTCGAGGACCGTGACCAGCGCGTCGAGGACCTCCTCGGGGAGCGGGGCGAGATCAACCTGGACCACGACGCGATGATACCCCGCCACGGAGTTGTACAGACTACTTTTGCACTTGACACGTCAAAGTATGCTGGGTTGCGACACGGAGGATCGTGCCCGGAATCACCTCTGAGGAGAACGATCTGGCAACGAGGAGGATCGCCGATATCGGCGCGGCCGTGATCGGTACAGGCTTCATCGGCACGGTCCATGTCGAGGCGCTCCGGCGCATCGGCGTGCAGGTCCGCGGCGTGCTCGGCAGCAGCCCGGAACGTGGCCGGGCACGTGTCGACTCGCTGGGCGTCCCGCGGGCCTACGACTCGCTCGACGACCTGCTGGCGGACGACACGGTCGACGTCGTCCACGTCACGTCCCCCAACAACCTTCACGTGAGCCAGTCGAGCGAGGTCCTGGCGGCCGGCAAGCACGTGGTGTGCGAAAAGCCGCTTGCGATGACGGCCGCCGAATCCTCCGAGCTGGTCCGTCTCGCGGCCGAGACGGGCCTCGTCAACGCGACGAACTTCAACATCCGCTACTACCCGCTCAACCAGCACGTCCGGGAGTTCATCGCCGGGGGCGGCCTCGG
>CAZFXH010000265.1:0-5225 GCA_964522905.1 uncultured Anaerolineaceae bacterium | reverse complement strand
ACGAACGACGCGGTGCTCTTCATCGATGAACTGCACACGCTCGTCGGCGCGGGCGCCGCCGAAGGCGCCATCGATGCCGCGAACATCCTCAAGCCCCCGCTGTCTCGCGGCGAGCTCCAGTGCATCGGCGCCACGACGCTCGACGAATACCGCAAGTACATCGAGCGCGACGCTGCGCTCGAGCGCCGGTTCCAGCCGGTCATGGTGGAAGAGCCCACGCTCGAGCAGACCATCGACATCCTCATGGGCATCCGCGAGCGGTACGAGCAGCACCACAAGGTCACGATCACCGACGAGGCCGTCAAGGCTGCCGCCGATCTGTCGATCCGGTACATCACGGACCGCCACCTCCCGGACAAGGCGATCGATCTCATCGACGAGGCCGCCTCGCGCGTCCGCCTGCGCCATGCATCCGCCCCGCCTGCCCTGCGCGAGGCGCAGAAGGACCTGGATCGCGTGACCAAGGAGAAGGACGCGGCGATCAACAACCAGGAATACGAGGAGGCCGCCACCCTGCGCGAGGCCGAAGCCAGTGCCAAGGAGAAGGTGGACGAGCTCCGTGCCGAGTGGCAGGCCCTGGTGGCAGGCGACCAGCCGACGGTCGGGGACGAGGAGATCGCCCAGGTCGTCGCGATGTGGACCGGCATCCCGGTCACACGCATCGCGCAGGAGGAGTCGCAGCGCCTGCTCAACATGGAGGAGGCACTCCACGGGCGAGTCATCGGGCAGGAAGAGGCGATCGGGATCGTCTCCAAGGCCGTCCGCCGTGCCCGAGCCGGGCTCAAGGATCCGAAGCGCCCGATCGGGTCGTTCATCTTCCTCGGCCCCACCGGCGTCGGGAAGACGGAGCTCGCCAAGGCGCTTGCCGAGTTCATGTTCGGCAGCGAGGACGCACTCATCAAGATCGACATGAGCGAATTCATGGAGCGCCACAACGTGTCGCGGCTGGTCGGGGCGCCTCCCGGCTACGTTGGCTTCGATGAGGGTGGCCAGCTGACCGAGGCGGTCCGCCGCAAGAGCTATGCGGTGGTGCTCCTCGACGAGGTCGAGAAGGCCCATCCGGAGGTGTTCAACATCCTCCTCCAGATCCTCGAGGACGGACACCTGTCGGACGCGAAGGGTCGCCGGGTCGACTTCCGCAACTGCATCATCATCATGACCTCGAACCTGGGTGCGAAGCAGCTCCAGACCAATTCCAGCCTGGGCTTCCGGGTGCAGGGCACGACCGACGAGGCGCGCGCCGAGAGCTCGTACGACCTGATGAAGGAGAAGGTCGCCACGGAGCTGAAGAACGCCTTCCGGCCCGAGTTCCTCAACCGTATCGACTCGACCGTCGTATTCCGCTCGCTGACCGTCGAGGAGATCGCCCAGATCGTCGACCTGATGCTCGAGCGGGTGCGCGAGCAGCTCAAGGCTCAGCAGATGTCGCTCGAGGTCACGCAAGCGGCCAAGGAGCACATCATCAAGCTCGGCTACGACGTGGCCTACGGCGCCCGTCCACTGCGCCGCGTGATCCAGAACATGATCGAGGATGTCCTCGCGGAGCACCTTCTGCTCGGTCGCTACGAGCCAGGCACGTTGATCGTGGTCGACAAGGATCCCGAAGCCGGTCTCGATATCCAGGCCGCAGAGGCGCGCACGCCCGTCGAGGCGCACTAGCCGTCCGTGGCGCGGCCAACGAGCCGCTTCGTCTGCCAGGGTTGCGGCGAAGCCTTCCTGCGCTGGGAGGGCCAGTGTCGCGCCTGCGGGGCATGGAACAGCCTGGTCGAGACCGTCGTCCGCGATTCGCCGCGTCCGGGCCGCGGCCTGCGCGTCGCGCCTGACGGCACCGCTCCCGTGGCCCTCGCCGACATCGGGGAATCCGACGTCCCACGCCTGGCTACGGGCATCGCCGAACTCGATCGGGTCCTGGGCGGCGGCATCGTCCCGGGTTCGCTCGTCCTGGTCGGGGGAGAACCCGGGATCGGCAAGTCCACGCTCCTGCTCCAGGCCGCCGCCGGCCTGGGCCGTCCCGTCCTCTACGCGACCGGGGAGGAGTCCGCCGCCCAGGTCCGGATCCGTGCCGGGCGTCTCGGGTTGCTGGACGTCCCGGCCGGTACAGCGATCGAGGTCCTTGCCGAGCACGACATCGGGCAGATCGTGGAGATCGGGCGATCGATGCGGCCCTCGCTCGTCGTCGTCGACTCGATCCAGACGGCCACGGTGGACGAGCTCGATGGTGCCGCCGGCAGCGTCGGTCAGGTGCGTGAGGCCACGCTGCGTCTGATGGAGTTCGCCAAGGGCGAGTCGATCGCCGTCGTGCTCGTCGGCCACGTGACCAAGGACGGCTCGATCGCCGGGCCCAAGACGATGGAACACCTCGTGGACGCCGTGGTGTCGCTGGAGGGCGAGCGCTATGCTGCGCTCCGGCTGGTGCGGGCCTCGAAGAACCGGTTCGGGTCGACCGACGAGGTCGGGGTGTTCGAGATGGCCGGTGCCGGCCTTGTCGAGGTGTCCGATCCGGCCCGCGCCTTCCTCGCCGATCACGCGGAACCGGCCGCCGGCAGCGTCATCGCCCCGACCATGGAGGGAAGCCGGCCGCTGCTCGTCGAGGTCCAGGCGCTCGTGGCGCCCGCGGGCTACGGGACGCCGGCGCGCAAGGGGAGCGGCATCGATCCGAACCGCCTTGGGCTCCTGGTCGCCGTGCTCGCGCGCCGCGCGGGCATCGCCCTCGGATCGCATGACGTCTACGCGAACCTTGCTGGCGGGCTCAGCGTCGGTGAGCCCGCCCTCGACCTGCCGCTGGCCCTTGCGCTCGCGTCTTCGCTGCGGGACCGGCCGTTGCCGGCGAAGAGCGTGGCGATCGGCGAGGTCGGCCTGCTCGGGGAGCTTCGTTCCGTGGCCGGCGGGGAGCGACGGCTGCGAGAGGCGGCGCGCCTGGGCTTCAAGATCGCGATCGTGCCGCGCCCCGGTCGAGGTGCCGCCCCGATCGAGGCGCCGGGGCTGCGCATCGTCGAGGTCGCGACGTTGCGCGACGCGGTCGAGGCCGCACTGACGGGGGACGCCGGGCGTCATGGCGACGCTGTCCCGGCCCTGCTAGGCTGACGCCCCGTTCGCGTCCGCCGGCCGGTGGACGCCGTAACCATCCGCCGAGGAAGAGTTGATCCGCTACATCCGTGTGCTGGGCGCCGCGCTCGGGGGGCTTACCGGGCTCGTGCTCGCCGAGGCGGACCGGGGCCTGTTCGAGGACGCCAGCTACGCGGGCTTCCTGCTCGCGGCCTGGGTCATCGCCTGGGTGATCGTCGGCTTCGCGATCCTGCCGTACCTGACCGTCGTCCCGGCGAGCTGGCTGATCGCCCGTGTCGAGGATCTCTCGACTGCGGAGTTCATCACCGCCGTCGTCGGTCTGCTCCTCGGCCTGCTGATGGGGCTGCTGCTCGGCTTCCCGTTGTCGGCCTTCCCGCCACCGTTCGGGTCGTTGCTGCCCCTCGGGGTCTCGCTGTTCCTGGGACTCGGGATGCTGGGTCTGACGGTGGCCAAACGGAAGGATCTGGTGGGCGCCGCGCAGACGGTCGGGATCATCCGCGGCTCGGGTGAGGACACGGTCGTTGCGTCGACCACCGGCGAGCCACGGATCGTGGTCGACACGTCGGCGATCATCGATGGCAGGATCGCCGAGATCGTCGAATCGGGCTTCATCTACGGCACGCTGGTGATCCCCCGGTTCGTGCTGGACGAGCTCCAGCACATCGCGGACTCCTCCGACACGCTGCGGCGGAACCGCGGCCGGCGTGGGCTCGAGATCCTGGCACGGATGCAGAAGCAGCCTTCGACCCCGGTCGAGATCGTCGAGGACGCGGTCCCGTCAGAGACCGAGGTGGATGCGAAACTCGTGGCGCTCGCACGCACCCGGAGCCGAGTGATCCTCACGAACGATTTCAACCTCAATCGCGTCGCCGAGCTCCAGGGCGTGCGGGTCATGAACATCAACTCCCTGGCGAACGCCGTGAAGCCCGCGGTCCTCCCCGGGGAGGAGCTGCGGGTCCGGGTCATCCAGGAGGGCAAGGAGGCCGGGCAGGGCGTCGGGTTCCTCGACGACGGGACGATGATCGTGGTCGAAGGCGGGGCACGTCACATCGACAAGGACGTCGACGTCGCGGTCACGCGTGTCCTCCAGACCGTGGCCGGGCGGATGATCTTCGCCCAACCGCGGCTCGATTGAAGATCTCGGGCCGATGGCGTCGCGGGGCTCCGCCTCGGACCTCGGTGCGCGGGGCTCCGCCACGGACCTCGGTGCGCGTGTGACGGGTCCCCGGTGAAGACCCCGATCGCGAGTGCAGATGCGATCGTCGTTGCGGCCGGGGACTCGGCGCGGATGGGCGGCACGGACAAGCTCCTTGCCAGGATCGGCGGGCGGCCGTTGCTCGCCCACACCCTGGCCGGGCTCTGGGCTGCACCGCAGGTCTCATCCATCGTCGTGGTGACGTCGCGCCAGCGGCGGCGGGAACTCGAGGACGGTGCATGGCTCCCCGAGGGCGGAGCCATCACGTTCGCGGATGGCGGGGAACGCAGGCAGGATTCGGTTCGCGCGGGGTTCGACGCGCTGGAACGCGCGCGCCCGGACCCCGACGGCGAGCGGGTGGTGCTCGTCCACGACGGCGCTCGGCCCGCGGTCTCGGCGACGCTCATCACGGCCGTGGTGGAGGCTACGGCCGAGCACGGTGCCGCCATCCCGGTCGTCCCGGTCTCCGAAACCCTCAAGCGGATCGGGGGCGACCGTGTCGCGGCGACCGTGGACCGATCCGACCTGGCCGCCGCCCAGACCCCACAGGGCGTCCGGCGCGGCATCCTGCGCGAGGCGCTCGCCTCGGACGAGGCGCGGCGGGAGACCTGGACCGATGAGGCCGCCCTGCTCGAGGCCTGTAACATCCCCGTTCATGCACTCGCCGGCGAACCGAGCAATCTCAAGGTGACGCTGCCCGCCGATCTGGTCCGGGCGGAGGCCGCGCTCGTCGACGCTGCGGCGGTGCCCGGGCGGTCGCCACGGATCGGGACCGGTTTCGACAGCCACCCGTTCGGTCCCGGGACGCCCCTCGCCCTCGGCGGGATCGAGATCCCGGGTGCCTTCAGGCTTCACGGCCATTCCGACGGTGATGTCGCGCTCCACGCGATCGCCGATGCACTCCTCGGGGCGGCGGGGCTCGGCGACCTCGGGCGGATCTTCCCGGCGGGCCCGGCGACGCCGC
>CAZFXH010000264.1:0-2043 GCA_964522905.1 uncultured Anaerolineaceae bacterium | reverse complement strand
GCGACGCCCTCGATGAGATGCGCGAGGCGAACGCCGTCAACCTGCGCATGGCGCCACTCACCCCGGACCACCATTTCTACATCGACCAGGGTGCCAACGCCCACGTGCGCCTGGTCCTCGTCGAAGTCGGCCGGAAGCTCGTCGACGCCGGCCGGCTCGACCAACCCGACGACGTGATGTTCCTGCGTTACAACGAGCTGCGCAGCCTGATCGGCAGCGCCACCGCGCTGGACGCCCGCGCGATCGTCACGAGCCGGCGCCAAGAGCGCGACGCCGCTTCGCGCGTGCATCCACGCGACTGGGTGGGCACCGTCACCCCGTCGCAGCTCGCGTTCCCGTATCTCGTCAACTGGGGCTACCCGGACCGTTTCTACCAGACGCAGTCGGACGATGAGCGGTTGATCACGGGTATCGGGGGATCGCCGGGCATCATCGAAGGCATCGCCCGGGTCGTGCGCACCGTCGACGAGTTCGACGAGGTCCGCGACGGCGACATCCTCGTCTGCCAGATGACGAATCCCGCCTGGGTCGTCCTGTTCACGAAAATCGCCGGTCTCGTCACCGACACCGGGGGCACCACCTCGCACCCCGCCGTGCTGGCGCGCGAATTCGGTATCCCCGCCGTCATCGGCACGTCGGTCGCGACCCATCGGATCGTCACGGGCGATCGCCTGAAGATCGACGGCACCACCGGCCGGGTGGAGATCCTGCGCGACGAATCGGTCCGATCGGCGGACCGACCGACGACAGCGGTCGGGCTGTAAGGCATCCCGTGGCCGCCGCCGGATCGCTCTAGCCGCGGATGCGACCCTTCGCGTACGAGCGGCCGACCGGCCTGGAGGACGCCATCGCGCTGCTCGTCGACCAGGGTCAGGACGCGCGCCTCCTCGCGGGCGGCACCGACCTGATCATCCGGCTCCGCGACGGGACGATCCGGCCGCGGACCGTCGTCGACGTCAAGGGGATCGCGGAGCTCGATGGGGAGATCCGCGACGTCGACGGGTTCCTGCGAATCGGCGCCCGGACGGTGATGACCGATCTCGCCGCCCACGAGCGCATCCGGCGTGACTACCAGGCACTCGCCGAGGGTGCCGCGGTCGTCGGGTCGGCACAGATCCGCAACCGCGCGACGCTGGCCGGCAACATCTGCAACGCCTCACCGGCGGCCGACACCGCGCCAGCGCTCCTCGTCAACGGCGCCGTGGTCAGCGTCGCAGGTCCCGCCGGCACTCGACGCGTCCCGATCGACGACTTCTTCGTTCGCTCGGGGGTTACGACGCTGGCCGCCGGGGAGCTCGTCAGCGCGATCGATCTCCCCCTTCCCGAGATCCGGCAGGGATCCGTGCATGTCCGGCGGACTCGGCGGCGCGGCCACGATCTAGCGTCGGTCACCCTGGCCTGCGCGGTTCGCGCCGACGGGGTGACTCGGCTGGCCTACGGCAGCGTGGGGCCGCGGCCGATCCTGGCCGTCGACGACACCGGGATCCTGGCCGACCCGGCGGCGACCGACGCCGAGAAGAGGAAACGGCTCGAGTCCCTGTTGGCCCAGGCCAGCCCATCGGCCCGTTCCATGCGGGCCAGCCCCGAGTACCGCCTCGCGATGCTGCACGTCCTCGGCCTCCGGGCCGTCGAGACGGCGATCGCGCGCCTCGCCGACAGGGGCGGTCAGGCATGACGGCACTTCGCCCGATCGAGCTCACCGTCAACGGCCGCAAGCGCTCCATCCAGGTCGTGCCCCACCACACGCTCCTCGAAGTGCTACGTGACGACCTCAGGCTCACCGGGACCAAGGAGTGCTGCCTCGTCGGCGAATGCGGTGCCTGCACCGTCCTGATCGACGACGTCAGCGTGGACTCGTGCCTGGTGCTCGCGGTCGAGGCAGACAGAACGAGCGTGACGACGGTCGAGGGGCTCGCCACTGCCGACCGGCTCCATCCCCTGCAGCAGGCGTTCCTGGACAGCGGGGCCGTGCAATGCGGGTTCTGCATCCCGGGTCAGCTGATCGCGGCGCGGGCGCTCCTGGATCACACGCCACACCCGTCG